>JAGWTK010000229.1 GCA_028876035.1 Bacteroidota bacterium | reverse complement strand
ACGAATCATCCTCACCGAGTTCCTCCTTGAATCGGCCTTCCTCTGTATCATGGGCGGCGTCATCGGACTGGTGCTTGTGTTTGGGTTGACAAAATGGGTTTCCTCTGCCATCGGCTTTTCCGTTTATATTTCGTTGGGCATATTTTCACTTGCCATCACTATTTGTATCATCACCGGCATCCTGGCGGGCATTATTCCTGCCATCACAGCATCCCGCATGGACCCCGTAGTAGCCATTCGCAGCAAGTAAGCCGCGTAGGCTGCCAACCACTCAAACAGCACAATAGCCTCTGGCGGAATAAACACGGGTCAGCAAAAAACCCATGGTATATTTGGGGATGCTCAAATACCTCGAAATAGGCTGGAACAGCTTAAAAATGGCGCTGACAGAATTCAAGCATAACAAGCTGCGCACATTCCTGTCACTGTTTGGTATCACCGTGGGTATATTTTGTATCATTGGCGTACTGGCTACGGTAGATAGTCTGCAGCGCAATATCCAGAACGATATAAAATCGCTGGGTTCAAAAACCATCTATATTGACAAATGGGATTACAGCGGGCAAATTCCCTGGTGGAAAGTCATCAACCGCCCCGTTCCGAAATACGATGAAGTGAAATTATTGAAGCAGCGGGCCGGACTGGCACAGAACGTTGCTTTCAATATCAGCAGCACAGTAAAAGTTGAATGGGACGACGAGGCCGTAACGGGCGTAAACTTCTATGGTATTACAGAAGATTTCTCAGGTATTCAGAGCCTGGAAATCCAGGAAGGTCGTTATCTGCAGGCCTCCGATTTTGACAATGCCGGCAATGTGGCCGTCATCGGCTACAATATTGCCGAGAAGTTATTTACCCGGCCCGAAAAATCAGTCGGACAACAAGTAACCATACTCGGTAAAAAACTGACGATCGTAGGTTTATTAAAAAAGAAGGGCAAAACGATGATGGGTGGATGGGACTATGATGAAAGCATTCTTACAGATTTTGAATTTATGCGTTCGGTGGTGAATGAGAAAACGTCGCAGCCGGTGATTATGCTGCAGGGAAAAGACAATGTACCCATGAAAGAACTCAAGGACGAAGTACAGGGTGCGATGCGTTCCATTCGCAAACTGCATCCTTCGCAACCCGATAATTTTGCCCTGAATGATATCGAGGCATTTGGTGAATTTATGGCCGGGATATTTTCGGGGATAAATCTGGGGGGATGGTTTATTGCCGGGCTGTCTTTGCTGGTAGGCATGTTTGGCGTCGCCAATATTATGTTTGTAACGGTTCGCGAACGTACCAACCAAATCGGTCTGAAAAAAGCCATAGGTGCAAAGAAATCGAGCATACTCACCGAATTCCTGCTCGAATCGGCTTTTCTCTGTATCATGGGCGGTGCTATCGGTTTGCTGCTGGTGTATGCACTAACAAAAATCATTTCTCCGTCGATGGGATTCCCCATAACCATCTCACTTAATATTCTTGCACTGGCCATTTCAATCTGCATCATTGTAGGCATACTCGCGGGCATTATTCCGGCGATCAAAGCCGCCAGGATGGATGCGGTGGTGGCGATACGGAGTAAATAAAGTTTAAAAGTTTAAGGTTTAAAGGTTTAAAGTTCTTCAGGTGCGGCAGCGCACTATTTCCCTTTGACAGGCACATAGTTTGAATCGACTGCCTTCGTTATTGAACGTCTCCCCGCGAAGGCGGGGGTCCCCCGCTAAGAAGTCTGCACATTAATAATGCAAAGTGCTTTTGTTTTCAATTCAATGAAACAAGCCAGGTGCTGCACCCAAACAACTTTAAACCTTAGACTTTGAACTTTAAACTATTTTCGCAGCTCCAAACATGAGCGTTCCCACTACCATCCTCGCCATCGAATCTTCCTGCGACGAAACTTCGGCAGCGGTTTGCCGCGACGGGCGCATATACTCGAACGTTATCGCGTCACAGAAGGTGCACGAGCAGTACGGAGGCGTGGTGCCGGAACTGGCCAGCCGGGCACATATGCAGAACATCGTACCAGTTGTAGATGCGGCGATAAAGCAATCGGGGTTTGGCCTGAAAGACCTTAATGCCATTGCTTTTACTCAGGCCCCGGGGCTGATTGGGGCTTTGCTGGTGGGCGCACAGTTTGCCAAATCACTTTCTATGGCCCTTGGTGTTCCGCTCATCGCGGTGCACCATATGCAGGCCCATGTACTGGCGAACCTGATTCCCGAAAGAAAGCCTTCGTTTCCTTTTCTATGCCTCACGGTATCTGGTGGGCATACGCAAATTGTGGTATGCCGGAGTCCGCTTGAACTGGAAGTGATCGGGCAAACCATCGACGATGCAGCGGGTGAGGCATTTGATAAGTCTGCCAAATTACTGGGCTTGCCATACCCCGGCGGACCGCTGATTGATAAATATGCGAAAGCGGGCAATCCACAAAAATTTCAATTTGCCGAACCACAGATACCCGGACTGAATTTCAGTTTCAGTGGCGTGAAGACGTCCATTCTTTATTTTCTGCAGGCGGGAACTGCAAAGGACCCGCAATTTATACAAGATAACCTCGCCGATCTTTGTGCTTCCGTGCAGGAAAGAATCGTAAGCATATTGATTGGCAAACTGCGCCGGGCCGCGAGGGAAACCGGCATCCGCCAGGTATGCATTGCAGGTGGTGTATCGGCCAACAGTGGGTTACGAAACGCAGTCCAGGCAACCGGTAAGAAAGAAGGCTGGGAGGTTTTTATACCTGCGTTTGAATATTGCACCGATAACGCTGCGATGATCGCCATCACCGGGTATTATAAACTGCGTGCCGGCGAAACAGCCGAATTATCCATCCCGGCCAGTGCACGATCAGAATGGTAACTTGCAGCAAACTGTTCTCAACATTATTCCATGCCCAACCCCTATTTCCAGTTTAAGTTATTCACGGTGTACCAGGATAGGTGCGCACTGAAAGTGAGTACAGATAGTTGTGTATTCGGCGCCTGGATAGCGCAAAAGCTTGCTTACAGCCGTCATCACCTGAATGCCTGCCTGGATATTGGTGCCGGCACGGGTTTGCTGATGCTGATGATCGCGCAACAGTTTCCGGGCATGATCGATGGCGTGGAAATAGACAAAGATTCCTGTGAACAGGCAAGCGAAAACATTGCCGCCAGTCCATGGCACAGCCGGCTAAGCGTGTTCAACAATGACGTGAAGTTGTTTTCGTTGCCCTATCGTTATGATGTTATCGTCAGCAATCCGCCATTCTACGAGGGCGATCTGAAATCGGCCAACCAGCGCTACAATTTTGCCAAACACGATGCAGGTCTCACCCTGAAAGATCTTGCGGAATTTGCTGAACGCAACCTTTCTGAAAAAGGTCTCTTTGCCGTGCTGCTCCCCTCTCACCGCGCCAGCTTTTTTATTAGTCTCGCCGCCAGTCATGGCCTCTATCCGGTAACACAGCTGGAGATCCGACAAACTGTAAAGCACCCCGCCTTCCGAACGGCGTTTATACTTCAACGTGAGCAGGTAAAGGAAATCGGGAAAGAAGAAATTGTCATCCGGCTGAATGCGGATACGTATACGAGGGAGTTTATTGGGTTGATGAGGGCGTACTATCTGTATTTGTAGTATCTGGTATCTGGTACTTAGTACTCAGTACTTAGTACTTAGACCATTCGCCAGAATGATTTCGTGGATAAAGGTGTTTTGACTTTTACATTTTGAATTTTACGGGTACAAAGTACAAAGACCAGTCGTCAGAATGATTGGCTGTGGAAAGTTGTTTTGACTTTTGCACTGACAAGAGGAAACCTCCCACCGATTAGCAGCGACCGCGCATAAATGACTAAGAACATTGAACTACGAACCATGAACACATTCTAACGGAGCCCGGAATAGCAACACCAGACTACCGACTAAGGACTAAGGACTACCGACTAAGGACTAAAGACTATTTAAGTATCTCATGCCCCATCTTATCCCGCTTCGTCGTAAGGTATTTTTCATTGTGTGGATTGGGCGATGCCTCGATGGGAACGGTTTCAACGATTTCGATACCGTAGCCCAGCAGGCCGGCCCGTTTGCGGGGATTATTGCTCATCAGCCGGAGGCGGGTAACACCGAGTGAACGGAGGATTTGCGCACCGATACCATAATCGCGTTTGTCCATCGGGAAGCCGAGGTGAAGATTGGCTTCTACGGTATCGTAGCCTTCTTCCTGCAGCTTATAGGCTTTGAGTTTGTTCACGAGTCCGATCCCACGGCCTTCCTGGTTCATATATAAAATGATGCCCTTGCCTTCCTGTTCTACCAACTGCATGGCTTTGTGCAATTGTTCGCCGCAGTCGCAGCGCAGGGAACCCAGGATATCGCCGGTGAAACAGGAGGAGTGGACGCGGGTGAGTACAGGCTCGCCTTTGGCCCATTCGCCTTTGATCAGGGCCAGGTGTTCGGCCGACGAACCTTTTTCGCGGAAGGCGATCAATTTGAAGTGCCCATATTGCGTGGGCATATCTACCCGTACAATTTCTTCGATCAGTGAATCCGTTTTCAGGCGGTATTCGATCAAATCTTTAATAGAGATGAGTTTAAAACCATGCTGTTTGGCCATTACTTCCAGTTCGGGCAAACGTGCCATGCTGCCGTCTTCATTCATGATTTCTACCAACACGCCGGCGGCTTCGAAACCGGCAAGACGGGCCAGGTCGATAGCAGCTTCGGTATGTCCGGCCCTGCGCAACACGCCACCTTTCTTCGCACGTAAAGGAAAAATATGACCGGGGCGGCCAAGATCAGCCGGGGTGGTAGCCGGGTCGATCAGTGCCTGTATGGTACGGGCGCGGTCGTGGGCAGAAATGCCCGTGGTACAACCATGCCCCAATAAATCGATGGACACCGTAAACGCGGTCTCGTGCAGTGCCGTATTGTTATTGACCATCAGCTCAAGCTGGAGTTCGTCGCAGCGCTCTTCCACCAGGGGTACGCAAATCAGGCCACGGCCGTATTTGCTCATGAAATTGATGGTTTCGGGGGTTACGGAGCGGGCAGCGATGATGAAATCGCCTTCATTTTCACGGTCTTCATCGTCTACAACAATGACCATTTTACCATTCCGAATATCTTCAATCGCATTTTCGATAGCATCCAGCATCAGGGGTATTTTACTGCAAAAGTAACACTTGGAAAAGCGATTCGGTTGAAAACGTCCAACTCATTAATTTCTAATCTATAAACAACTTATGCAGCATCCGGCAGCCGGTTTTTGCCTAGTGTCGGGAAACATTTATGTTTGCTTTAACAATGAACCCAAATTGGTTTTTTTGCACCGATTAAATCAAAACTATATGCACAGGAAAATTGCGGGATTAATCATGTGGGTGCTTGCCCTGCTTATTACTACTACCCTGCATGCACAGGTAACCACCAGTTCCATTAATGGTACGGTGACCGACCAGAAAGGTGAAGGGTTACAGGGTGCCACCGTTGAAGCCGTACACCAGCCTTCGGGCACGAAGTACACAACTGTCTCCAAGAAAGGCGGTGTGTTCAACATGCCGGGTTTGCGTGCCGGCGGACCGTATACCGTGACCATCACGTATACTGGTTATAAACCCCAGGTAACAGAAAACATTACCCTTACGCTTGGTGATGCGTATAATATCAATGCAGAAATGAGTTCAACGGCGACCGACCTGGCAGCCGTTGTTGTTACCGGAACGCGGCGTCGTTCGTCTGCTGATCGGAGCGGACCCACCACCAATATCAACTCAAGAATGCTTGCTACACTACCTACGATTAGCCGAAGCATTACTGACTTTACCAGGATCACACCACAAGCCAACGGAACCAGTTTTGCCGGACGTGATAACCGATTGAACAATGTTACAGTGGATGGAGCCAACCTGAACAACAACTTTGGTTTGTCAAGCGACCTCTTGCCCGGTGGTGGTAACCCAATCGCGCTGGATGCCTTCTCTGAAATATCTGTGAACGTTTCACCATTTGATGTGAAGCAGTCGGGCTTTACCGGCGCTGGTGTGAGTGCCATTACCAAGAGCGGTACCAACACCTTTCACGGAAGCGTGTATGGTTCATACCGCAACCAGAGTTATAACGGTACGAATGTAGCGGGTGTTAAGCTGCCTTCCCCGGCCGCGACCAGCAACAAAATTTATGGCGCTACTTTTGGCGGACCAATCATTAAGAATAAGCTCTTTTTCTTCCTGAGCGGCGAGGTGGAGAAAGCTGAACAACCTGGTGTAACATTCAATGCTCGGAAAACGGGCCAAACTGCCGGCGGCAATATTTCGAATGTGCCATACGATTCGATGAAAGTCCTGTCTGACTACCTACAAAGTAAATACGGCTTCAACCCGGGAGTGTACGACAACTTCCCAACTTTTGCTTCAGACAACTACAAGGTGCTTGCAAAGGTTGATTGGAACATCAGTACCTCCACCAAACTAACGGTGAAGTACAGTGATTT
>JAGWTK010000005.1 GCA_028876035.1 Bacteroidota bacterium | reverse complement strand
CAAACTTTACGGGCTTGCGGCTGCCTTCCGGAAACTGCATGTGCTGCATGGCAGTGGGGGTAATGTATTGTACGTGCGGACTCACCCTTAGTTTGGCCTGTAGATAAGCACGAATCCGGTGATCGGTTTCAACGCTCCCATCGGAAGGCACGATATACAGCAGTACTTCATCGGTACCAAGGTCGTTACTGTAGACTTCTGCCACATACTCCTGCACTTCCTCCATTTCGTTGAGCAGATCGAATAATGCCGGGGGATAAAGCGTGGTACCCTTGTATTTGATCATTTGCTTTTTTCGACCGATGACCGGTGAAAGCCTGAGACTGTTTCTGCCACAGCTGCACTGGCCGGTATGGTAGGTACAGATATCACCGGTTTTATACCGGAGCAGGGGCATGCCTTCTACGCCAAGGGTGGTAATGGTTACTTCACCAAGCTCACCTTCTTTCACAGGCAGATTATTATCATCCAGTAATTCCACAATCAGCAGTTCCGGATTAAGGTGTCCGCCTCTGCCGGCGCCACATTCCGTAAAAGCAGTCTGCATTTCGGTGCTGGCATAGGTAGAATAGAGTTGAATATTCCAGTCGCCCTTTATTTTTTGTCCGAGTATGTTCAGGGAAAAATCAGTATTCCGGATGTTCTCGCCAATGCACACCGCTTTCTGTACGCTGGTTTGGTTGATATCGATATGATGTGCTTTTGCGTATTGAATCAGCTTTACGATGAATGAGGGTACCGCTACGATGGCAGTCGGTTGTATGCGCTGGATCGTTTGCCATTGCAGGGAAGGTACACCCGGACCCACGCGTACAATTCCGCCGCCCATTTTACGAATACCCGAATAATATGCCATCCCGGCCATAAACTGCCGGTCAAGCGTAAGCATCAACTGGTAGGTATCCGCCGATGACCCGTCTGCACAGAGGAAAGATGTGTATTCATTATAAGCAAGGCGCTGAAGATCGGCTTCGGTAAGCGCAATGGTCACCGGGCTGCCCAGGGTACCCGAAGTAGAAGTATATTCAATCACCTTATTGCGCGGTACACAAAGAAAATCGTTGTTGTATTGTTGTAAGTCTTCCTTATTGGTGACCGGCAACCTGGTTAGGTCTTCCAAAGAACGCACACTGCGCGGATCTACCGCATATTTTGCAAACAAGGATTTGTAAAACGGGGATTGACTCCCGAGGTAAGAAAGCGTTTCCAGCAGCTTTTTCTCCTGTACAGCGACAATCTCGGCAGCAGACAGCCAGGCGGTTTGAGTGGAGTAGGACATCTTTGCTTATCGGTTCCGTTGATTAAAAGACGATGGCAAAGTACAGTAAATTCATTTGTTTACGATCATTACTATCGCTGTGGCCATTTCGGCGAGATGCGCCAGCGACACCTGAATTTCGCCAAGCCCTTTTTCCCTGGCCCATTCGGCCGTGCGACCGCGGAGTTCGAGCAAGGGTCTTCCTTCTTCCCCGTGAACAACGACCACTTCATTGAACGCAGTCTTATCCGCCCAGCCACTTCCGGCTGCTTTAAAAAAAGCCTCCTTTGCAGCGAAGCGGGCAGCGTAGTGTTGATAAGGATGGGTCATCTTATTACAGTATTCAATTTCATCGGCCGCAAACACAAGCTCACGAAAGCCTTGTCCCTTGCGGATTTTTTCTTCCACCCGTTTTACTTCGATGATATCGATACCTACACCGTTGATCATTTTGTAGCCGCTTTCTTTTCACAGGCCGCGATCTGTGTTTTGATATGTTCTTCCTCCTTTTGCGTGGCGATCACTTTTGTGAGTGCTGTCTTGTAATAAGGGAGCGCTGCGGTATACTGCTTGTTTTTAAACAGGTAGTCGCCCGCCATTACCCAGGCATGGTAATATTCCGGGTTGCTTTGAACGATGCTGTCGGGGTTCACCTGCATTCCCTCTGCGATTTGCTGTTTGTACCCGCGAAACCGCAGGAAATCACGATAGGCAGGCGTTTGCAGGAAACTGTCGGCCGGTATATTCAACGCCGTATCGGCAATTTCGTGGTTCTCGCGCATGCCCGCCAGTTGAAATACTTTTTTCAGATCATAACAAACATAGCTGCCCAGTTGCCAGGGTGCGGCCGACACCCATACCAATCGCTTCTTTGGTTCGAATACGATGGAATGATGGGCGATGAGCTGGTTGACCGCTTTTTCATTGCCCATTCCGATATCGGCGCCGTTCAGTCCGCTTCGATCGCGCAACAGGTTGACGGTTTTCTGCACGGTATTGCCTCCGGTTGTATCAAGCAATTGCATCACGCGACGATAGCGATAAACCGATGCGCTCTCCTTCATTTGTTCGAGGTTGGGGGCAGAACCAGACAACTCCTTACTTTGAAAATGATTTGCGCAAACGATATAATCTTTGTGCGGATCATACAAATCGAGTTGTTCCGGCGTTTTTTCGATGATGATGGCCTTGTTATCAGCCGCTGATCCTACCAGGAAGGATTCTGATACAAACATCTTCCTGCTTTTCGCGATGGCCAGGGCCTGGTCGAGGTTGCGCGCGTATTGCAGGATTTCTCTGGCCACCAATGAAACCGGGGTAGCAGAGCCCGAGGGAATAGCGGTCTTATCTGCGTTGATCGTCACCGTTAGTCCTTCTTCGTTCATACCCGACACAGCGCCGATAAATCCTCCCCAGGTGACGGTCATGAACCGGTAGCCGGCAGACGGATGATAAAACGCGACTATCTTGTCTTCGGCGAATTTGTCGCCCACATAAAAATCAAAATTGCGGCCGATGATCATATTGCTGTCGGCCCCGCCCCAGGTACCAAAAGAAGTGCAGCCCACCAATGCCATACTTTGTAAGGCGTGGCCAATATCGTGCGCCGCATGGTAGTTCAGGATGCGCTGGTAATTCGACCCGATATAATCATATTTTTGAGAAGCAGCTTCGGACACCCCGTAAATTTCTTCCTTGTACTCTTCGCTTACATTCTCAGCGAGGTGACGGTTGAACCACCCGATAAAATACTTCAGGAAATGCCGGTAGAAAGTCGATGGGATCATTTTATTGATCTGGTCATTGAAATGATCTTCCTGTCGTTGTACCAGCTCCGCAGTGAGTTTTCCGTTCACGACCCCCATTTCAAAGGGTTTACCTTCCACATACAGTTCGTACAGCCCGGATTTGCTCTTGCGAAACCAGTTATTGCCGATGGCATACAATCCCGGTGAAGGTTCGGTTCGCTGGAGTTGCTCTGCGCTCCGATCCGCTGGCTTTGGGGCAGGCACACTGCTCACGACTGCGAGGTAGATAAACAGGATCAGCAGTAGCCCGGCAATTGTGCCCAGGAACCAGCCAAAAAATTTCAATGTCTTTCTGACGCCTCTATGCATTTTTAATTTTGTCGATGATTGAATCATTTCCCATAATGGCGATACTGGTCACCAACCCGCTCATGGAAGCGCCCAGCACGCCGTGCATGTTCAGGTTTTGCCCGGTTAAAAACAGGTTCGGCACTTTGGTACGCGGCGATATAAAAGTACGCAGCGGATCGCGGTAATCTTTCACGATGCCATACATCGATCCATCGTCGTTGCCGATATAATCCCGGAACGACAGCGGTGTAGTGGTATAATAACGATCCACACAATCCCGGAAACCCGGGAATCGCTTTTCTACTTCATCCAGCAACTTTTCAGCCTTTCGCTGCTTAAAGGCTTCGTAAGTTTCACCCCTGCTGTTCACCGAAGACACCGTATTGTAAGTATCTGCCCAGGCCTGTACTTCTTCAAAACGCATATAGGTGAGGATGGTCACCCCATCAGCGTATTCGTTCATTTTTGATCCCGTTGCAAAAAATATACCCCAGCCCAGGGGCCAGTCGGCTTCCGTATAGTTGGTCAGGGACCAGGTAGCACCCGTTCGCTGGAAATAGTAATTCGAGTTGATGTATTCCCGGCAAGCTTTTTTCAGCACTACATTGATAGTAAACGAGGAGATGGAGTTCTCAAGATTTTTAATGCGTTTCCGGTAGACGGGTTTGATCTGATCGGTCGAGGTCATTTCCAGCGTTTTGGCCGGATGGATATTCGAGATAAACTTTTTTCCATATACCCGGCTACCGTCCGGGAGCTCAGCAAAACTTATCTGTCCGTTTTCTTCTGCCAGCCTCTTTACTTCCATATCCCGCACAATCACGCCGCCGCCAGACCGGATCTCTCTGGCAATAAGGTGTCCGATTTGCGAACCGCCATCGAGGCATTTCCAGGCGCTCTCGATATAATGATTCAGAATAAGTGCGTGGACATAAAAAGGTGTTTTTTCGGGCTGACCGGCATACAGCCAATTGTTACCCGCCAATACCGCGCGCAGGGTTGGATTCGTCGTCAATGAGTCAATGAGTGTTTTGGTATCCCATCCCAGTACTGCTTCTTTCTCACGGCCATCGCTACCCGAACGCAGCCGGTACAGTGGAAAACGTTCGCATACTTCCTGCATCAGTGCGCAGTATTTTCGGATCGCATTTTCTTCTTCCGGGAAATCTTTCAGCAGCTGCGCGATGAAATTGTCATAGCCTTGTGCAAACCGGTATTCCTTCGGATCGCCTTCGATCAGGATCCGGTCAAAAGCATCCATATCCATCCGCCGCAATTTCAGTTTGTCCATCACGCCGATGTATTTGAAGATCTGGTACAGGTTCTGCCCCTTGTCCAAACTACCCACATAATGTACACCGGCATCAAATACAACTTTATCGCGCGCGTAGCTTTGCAGGCAGCCGCCGATTTGTTTGTTTTTTTCGATGATACAAACGGAATAACCTTCGCGCAAGAGCACAGCCCCGCAAACGAGCCCCCCCATGCCCGCGCCGATGATCACGATATCAAACTGTTCAGCCATGTTGCGTGGATGCTTGTTCTAATACAAAAACAATATTCGAAGTGTATTTAGTTTCATCTATCTCCCGGCAAAGCATACCATGTTTCGCCGCTATGGCCTTTATGGTAGATGCTTTCAGGAAATGAAGACCTTTTCCTGAAGTTTTGTTGAACCCGGTGATCAGGGTCGAAAATACTTCCGTCAATGCAGTTCCTTTTTGCCTTTCTTTCAATTCCGCATTGCCATCGCGGATAACGATAACGCCGCCCGGTAACAAATGGCCGATGCAATTTTCGATCAGCCATTCCTGTTGCGCCGGTTCGAGGTAATGCAACATGTCCATCAGCACAATGGCATTGTAATCCTCAAAAACAAATTGCGTTGCATCCGCATGGATAAACGACAATTGGCCCGGCTTGCTGAAACAATGATTGGCCGTGGCTATTTTTTGATCATCATAGTCAAGGCCGGTGATTTGCCGGCTGGCCGACCTGAAATGCAGCATATAACTCATAAAGCCATAGCCGCAGCCAATGTCGAGTATTTTTCCGGTGCGTGGTAACAAGTTATCGAACAACACATAATTCTTTTCCATGCGGGTTTTAATGCGCATGTACCATTCCAGCACGGGTCCCTTGTAAAGATAATTGTAGATCAACTGCTCGCGGTAGTAGGCCGGCTGTTCAATGGTAGCAGCCAGTGCATGTAGTTCCGCCCTGAAATAACGACCTATTTGTTTTGCTCTCTCTGCATAGCCTTCGCCAAACTTTTTATCATCGGGTCTTATCCTGGGCAACAACGACACGGTCACTGTTCCGTCCTTTACCAGGAAATCGTCTTTGCTGAGGGTATAGCTGGTGCCATGAATCAGCATGGGCAGGATATCGAGGTGTAGTTTTTCAGCCACGTAAAATGCACCTTTGTGAAACCGTTTTACAACCCCGTCTTCCGATCGGGTGCCTTCGGGGAATACCACCACTGAGTACCCATTCTTTACCCGCTCTGCAATCTTATCCAACCCTTCCTCCGCATTTTCGGTTGTCGGAAAAAAATCGGCGCTGCGCACCACGAATCCCACAAAGGGCAGGTTCCATACCCTTTTGTTGATGAACAGAATCACTTTAGGGTGCAGCATCATCGCCAGCAGCACATCGAGCGAAGAACTATGGTTGGCAATGATCACGGCTGGTTTTGAAAAATCTTCCTTTAGCGGATTCAGCATTCGCTTTTTGACGTTTGGCATAATGTACATCAAACTCCAGGCGAACTTTTGAATAACCCGGTGATACAGCAGCTTCCCGCTTTCTTTGTTAAAAGGATTCAGCTTTACCAGCAACAATGCCGCTAAGGATACCACTACCGAACCCGAGGCAAACCAGGCAAATGCAAAGGCAGATTTGAAGAGACCAAAGAATGTCCAGGGAAACCTTCCTTTTGCCACCCTGTTCCGAACCAGGAAATTGAACAGGAAGGGAATCATCAGCTGCCCGATGATTACTACGCAAAGAATACCGATAATCGCAATCAACGCGATCGATCGAAGTGCGGGATGTTTTGCAAATATCAATACCCCCAGGCCGGCAATCGTTGTAATCGCCGAAAGGAGGATCGATGATTTATAAGAAGACAAATTCTTCTTACCTGTTTTGTATTCCTGCAGCAGGCCATCCATCACAAACAGACTGTAATCATCGCCCAAACCAAAAATGAGCGCGGAAATGATAATGTTTACAATATTGAATGTAATCCCCAGCAATCCCATAATCCCCAAAATCCATATCCAGCTGATGAACATAGGAATAAACGACACCAGCGTGAGTTCTATCCTTCCATACGAAATCAACAGTACAGTAAACACCAGTATAGACGACATCCAGGCAATGCTCCCGAAGTCGCCATTGATGATTTCCACCAGCCGGCCGGTGAGGTATTGTTTATCGATGATGGTGGTGTTGCTGCCATCGAATTGCTGGTAGACGGATTGCCGGTATTGCGGACTTACCTTGAGCAAGGTGATGATGGTTGCTTTGCCAGGCTTGTCAATAATATAGTCTTCGAGGAAATTGGACCGCATGAGCTTCCTGCTGGCATCATCCATTGCACCATAGCTTTTGTTAAGCAGTGCAACCGTTCCTTCAAAAGCTTTCTTATTGTAATGCAGGCTGTCTCCTGCATGTTCGAGATTGCGGAGAAATATTGATTTGCGTTCGTTGGTCCAGTACGCATTCCAGCGCGCGATGCGCTCCTGCTGCATGGAGCCCGACAAAAGCAGGTTAGACACACCGGAATATTTTGTGACCAGTCCGTTTTGTTTGAGTGCTGCCGCTTTTGCCACCGCAGCCTCATTTTTTCTTAATGCCTCATCAAGGGTGGGGGCGGACGATATCAGGTAAAGCGACTGTAGAGAAAACGCATTGATTTTTGCCAGGTTGGTATCTGCTTGCTTCAGTTCAGCACTCATGTAATTCATCCGCATCATGTCTGGCTCAAATCGCACACGCCGGGCCGACCAGGCAAATACAATAGTGAGCAATAATATGACAAAGATGAATCGCCGGTTGTGTTCGGGCCGCCATTCAGCGAGCTTGTCGATCCACGACAAAGCCGCTGGTGCCTGCTTGTGTTCTTTTGAAGAGATGGTTACCAGGTGCGGCAAAAAGACCAAAGAACAAAGTGAAGCACCCACTAAACTCAATGCCGCAAACAAACCCAGATCACGCAACATCGCCGATTGAACAAATTCGAGACAGAGGAAACCGCCAATGGTGGTAAGGCTACCCACGGTTAACGGCATACTCAGATCGCCAATCACCTGTTCCATGTTTTTTGTGTGGCGGTAGTGATTGAACACGTGGAGCGAATAGTTGACGGCGATGCCCAGGATCACAGAGCCGGTACCAAGTGCTATCACAGACAGACTTCCTTTGATCGCATATATCACTGCCAGCGCAAACAGGGCACCGAATGCGACCGGCACCATAATCAATAGCGGCGCACGTTTCTTCCGGAAATAGACACCAATAAAAATCACCAGAAAGGCCACCGTTAAACCCTGCGTAAACAGGGTATCCTTCCGCAACTGTGCGGCGTTGCTGGCAGAAACCGCTGTGGCCCCAAAATATTCCGCGACCGTATTCGTGACTACCTGTTGGCTCAGGCTATCGGAAATCCGGCGAATGCCATCCAGCAATACCTGGTTCTTACCCGTGTTGCCCGGCGGATATTTGGGCGATACGAATAACATCAGGTGCCGCTGGTCGCGGGTCAGGATATAACTGTCGTACAACAAAAAATTATCGTCGTACTGTAATTGCTGTAGTTTCTTCAGGCCAAGCAGGCTGATGCCCGCCGGATCCTGCACGATAATATTTTTAAGGGCAAAACCTGCCGGCGATGACAGGGTGGCAATGTTTCGCTGGAGGGTAGCCGCCAAAGCGCCGGGCGTACTCATCGTATCCATCGCCCGGTAATCTGCCGAATCGAGAAAAAGCGGCAGGTTATCGTGCACCGCGCCAAACATCTGCAGTACCAGGCTATCGTTCGCTTTATCCTGTATGGCTTCGATATAATCACTGTATTGTGCCTTCAATGCATCGGTAAGGGCGCCTGCGTAGCTGACCAGGCTGTCGGGACCTGGCTCTGCCATCGTATCTTTTGCAGAAACCGTGATAACGAGCTTGTCGAGAAAGCGGGAGTTCTGGAAAACTTCATTGAGCTGGTCGATTTTCTTATCACGGGGAAGGATAGCCGCAATATCTTCTTCGAGTTTTATGCGCGCTGCAAAAAAACCGGCAATACCGAAACTGGCAATGAACAATACCCAGAACAGTCCGCGTTGCCTGGTGAAAAAATGATACAGTGCGATGAATAATTTGTCCATGACGCTTGCTTAGGCGGCTGCGGTCGTTTTTCTTCTGAAAATTTTCATCAGCAGATAGCTTCCCGCACCTGCTGCCAGCGCTGCTATCACCGATAAGGTTATACTGCCGTAAATATATTGCTCAAGATTGGCTTTTATATCCTGCAGACTGATCTGTTTGCTGAACACCAGATCCATCGCACGATTCCCCATCCACATAGCCCCCATCTTGTAACTACCATAAATAATAAATGGGATCATGGGTGGTATGCTGATATTGGCGGCAATGATCACAAGGGCCTTGTTCAATCGCATCCAGATAGACAGAAAGATGGCAATCACCAGTTGAAATCCCCACAGCGGCACAATACCCATGAATACACCAAAGGCAATCGAGGCAGCTTTGCGCAGATCCGATTCAGCAGGATTCAGGAGATGATCATTGATAAAAGACCTGCGTTTTTCTTTACTGAAAAGATCCCGGATGAAATTGCGGGGGATGATGTACAGAAAACGCAGCAGCACCAGCACGGTATTCAATACACTGATCCGTGCGAAGTCTTTGAACGGACGGAAATGCGATACACGTTCCCCGGCCGGGGCATAGTACACTTTTACCGGAACGGGCACCACCGGTATTCCTTTCCAGGCAGCCCGCACCAACACTTCAATTTCAAATTCAAAACGCCGCGTTACCCAGCGTGTACCATCCAACGCAGCGACCGGGTATACACGATATCCTGATTGCGTATCGGGCAGGCGAATGCCGGTCTCCACCTTAAACCAAAAATTCGAGAAGCGGTTGCCAAAACTGCTACCACCGGGTACCGATGCCTGGTCCATATTGCGGGCCCCGACAATAATTGAATTTGGTTGCGTTGCCAGTTTTTCTAAGAACTGTTGCAGGTCGGCAGCAAAATGTTGTCCGTCTGAATCAATACTTATGACATACTGATACCCGAGCGATACAGCATGCTGAAAGCCAGTGCGAAGCGCCATGCCCTTGCCCTGGTTTTGTGGCAGGTTCACCAGTGTTATAAAGGGGAACTGCTGCAATACGGACGGCGTATCGTCCGTACTACCATCATTTACCACCAGGATCCGACGGGTATATTTCGCCACATCGTTGATAACCCTGCCAAGCGTGGTGGCATTATTATAGGTAGGAATCAGCACGCAGGCGGATGCTTTTCCAAATGGGTCAGTCGTTTGGTCGTCTATGGGCAAAACCTCCATCTCTTTCATGAACCCGTGAAAATAAACAGTCTGGCTAATTTTTCGGGAAACAAAAAAAGGAAACTAATGTTCATCCGCATATAGGACGATAATGATTCCAGCCCTTGCTGTCTTTTGTGGCACAGGAATCGGTCCGTTGTAACGTCCCATTAATATGCGGACATGTATGAACCTGCGGATCCTCTTACTACTATTTGCGTTTTTGGGCCTTGCCAGCAATTTCCTGGTTGCCCAGGTAAGGATTAGTGGTACCATTTCCGATAGCAGCCATCCACTGGTCCTTGCAAAACTGGACATACTGGCTGCCAGCGACTCAGCGCTCGTTTTTTCCGGCAGCACCGATAGCCTTGGACAATTTTCAATGACCATCGATTCGTCCCGCAACCTGCTGCTTCGCATCCAGGCGCCTGGCTACCCCGTTCGCATTAAAACGATCCCTCCACTTTTACACGATACCACGCTTGCCATTGTATTAATGGATGAGCTGAACCCCTCCGGTCCGGGCGGCACGAATGCCAATGCCCAAACGGTTATTGTTGCCGACACCACAGCACCCATGCGCGTATCAGGAATCCTGCTCGACAAGGCAGACAGAACACCCATACGCGGTGCCACGGTGACCATTAAACGAAAAAAAGCCCGTGCGGCACTCGGCAATACAATATCAGATAACCGTGGTTATTTTGTTTTTAATGATCTGCCCAGGGATACTTTTATCATTGCTTTCAGTTCAATCGGCTATGAACTGGTAGACCAGCAAATCAACCCATCTCCCAGTATTGATTTGGGCAATGTGCTCGTGCCCAAAACTTCCAAACAATTGCAGGATGTAGTGGTGACTGCCAAAACCCCGCCCGCCCAGCAAAAAGCGGATACCATTCAATACAATGCGAATGCATTCAAGGTAAACCCCGATGCCAGCAGCGAAGACCTCGTGAAAAAAATGCCGGGTATTACGGTAGATAAGGACGGAACAGTAACCGCCCATGGTGACCAGGTGAAGAAGGTTACGATCGATGGAAAAGACTTTATGGGCGATGACGCAACGGCGGCGCTGCGTAACCTGCCCGCGGAAGTAGTAGATAAAATACAGGTATTCGACCGCCTGAGCGACCAGGCTGCATTTACCGGTTTTGATGATGGCAATTCCGTGAAAGCTATCAATATCGTTACCAAATCAAATTTCAAAAACGGCCAGTTCGGACGTTTGTTCGCGGGTTATGGTACGGACGATCGCTATTCGGCGGGCGGTAACGTGAGTTTTTTCAAAAACAACCGGCGTGTATCACTGGTAGGCAATTTCAACAATATCAACCAGCAGAATTTTGCTTCACAGGACTTATTGGGCGTAAGCAGTAACGGAGGCGGCGGCAATTTTGGTGGCCGTGGTGGCCGGGGCGGCGGCGGTCGTGGTGGCGGTGGTGGATTCAATTCCAATAATGCCAGCAATTTCACCGTCAACCAGCAGAACGGCATCAGTAAAACAAATGCTATTGGAATTAACTATACAGATAAGTGGAATCCCAAACTGGATGTACAGGCGAGCTACTTCTTCAACAATAGCAGCAATATAAACGAAAGGGAACTGCACAGTCAGACCCTGGTGGGCGCGCAAACGCAGTTTGCCGATCAGAACAGTGTATCCAACAGCGATAACAACAACCATCGTTTCAACCTGCGGCTCGAGTATAAACTGGATTCCAATAATTCATTTATCATTAACCCCAGCCTCAACTTCCAGAACAACCACACGATTTCCACGGCGGCTTCGCAAACCCATTACGGCGTCAACGATACCAGCTCCACTTCGCAAAGCAGAACGGACGCAAGGCGAAACGGGTATAACCTTCGCAATAACATCCTGTACCGGCACAATTTCGGAAAGCGCGGCCGCACACTATCAGTAAACTTCAATACAACTTTCAATGAAAATAACGGGGAGACCTACGCGCTGCAGGAACTTCGTTTCTTCGATAAGGGTATTGTAACCGATTCAGCCCTTAATCAATACAGCAATAACCCCACCAGCGGCTATTCCATATCCGGCAATGTGGCTTATACCGAACCCATCGGCAAGAAAGGACAACTGCAAATTAACTATTCGCCTTCCTGGACAAAAAACAAGGCCGACCAGCAGACTTTCCTATATGACAGCTTGAGCAAAAGCTTTTCGCAGTTCAGCGAGCTCCTGAGCAATAAGTTCGACAATTCGGTAACCACCAACAACGGGGGAATCAGTTACCGGCTGGGCACATCGCGCGACAACCAGTTTTCGGTTGGCGTAAACCTGCAGCATTCCCTCTTGCAAAGCATGCGCATCTTCCCTACGAGCACCAGCGTTAATCAATCGTTCACCAATGTATTGCCCAACCTCCGGTTTAGCCGTAAAATATCAGTCCGCAGCAGCATCAACCTGTTCTACAGGGCTGGGACAGATTTTCCCTCGGTAACACAATTGCAGGATGTGGTAAACCTCAGCAACCAGTTGCGTGTAACCAGTGGTAACCCCGACCTGAAGCAGGCCTATACGCATTTTTTATCGGCCCGTTATACATTCACCAATACACAAAAAGGACAAAGCCTGTTTGCGAATGTATTCCTGCAAAGTCAAAGCAATTATATTTCATCGGCTACCTATATCGCATCGGCCGACTCGCTGATACAACAGGGCATTGTACTCAAAAGCGGTTCTCAACTCATCAAGCCTGTTAACGTCGATGGCTATAAGAGCCTTCGTTCCTTCTTAACGTTTAGTCAGCCTATCACATTGATTAAATCCAACGTGAACCTGAGCACCGGGTTCACCTATTCACGGCTGCCGGGTTTGATCAATTACCAGCAAACAGTCACGAATAATTATGTGTACAATGCGGGGGTGGTGATTGCGAGCAATATCAGCCAGTATATCGATTTTAATATATCCTACAATGCTGCTTTCAACAATACCAGCAGTTCGGTGGCCGGACAATCGAACCAGCGATACGTCAACCAATCTGCCGGCGTACAATTCAACCTGCTGTCGAAAAAAGGCTGGTTTCTTAACAACGACCTCAGCAACCAGCGTTATAGCGGGTTGAGTGGCGGACTGGATCAGAATTTCTGGTTATGGAATGCTGCTATTGGCAAAAAGTTCCTGAAAAAGCAGGCGGGCGAACTGAAACTGTCGGTGTTCGATCTCCTCAAACAAAACCAGAGCATTGTTCGCACGGTTTCGGAAAACTATATCGAGGATTCGCGCACCAATGTATTGCGGCAGTATTTTATGCTCACCTTCAGCTATAGTTTGAGAAATTTTGGAACTGGTAAAACACAAGCACCTGCACGAGGGCAGCGCCGGCCAAATAACTTCTGATTTGCCGGACCAGTCTGTCCATTTTTTTTGCGTAATATACACGCGAAAACAGCCGGCATTGGATGAACGATTACTGGTAGAACAATTAAAAAAAGGAGACGAACAGGCCTTTAAGACCATTGTCAGTACCTGGCAGGACATGGTGTACAATACAGCCATCGGTATGTTACAGTCGGCCGAAGACGCGGAAGACGTAGCGCAGGAAGTTTTTGTGCAGGTTTTTGAATCAATTCATACATTTAAGGGAGAGTCGAAACTGTCAACCTGGTTGTACCGCATCACTACCAGTAAGGCACTGGACCTGATTCGCCGGAAACGCCGCAAAAAACGTTTTGCGTTTGTGCAGCATATCCTGGGGGAGAACAACGAAGTGTTGGTGCAGATGCCCGATTTTCACCACCCGGGGGTTGCGCTGGACCAGAAAGAAGATGCGGCAAAATTGTTCCGTGCGATCCAGGAACTGCCCGATAACCAAAAGACCGCCTTCGTACTCAATAAAATAGAAGGATTGAGTTACCAGGAAATTGCTGAGGTAATGAAAACGACCTTATCGTCCGTAGAGTCTTTGTTACACCGCGCCAAAAGCAACTTGCGAAAATGGCTGCAAAATGAGGCGGACAAGGGCAGATAGGCGCAGGTTTTATCCAGGAATTACGTCAAATAACCCGTTAACATGAGCCTACAGGAACACGATAGCAACAACACAGAAAGGACGCTGCACAGCCTCGACGGTTTGCAGAAAGCGAGCCCCGGGCCCTTCTTTTATACCAGGGTTCAAGCCCGTTTGCAGCGTGAACAGCCGGCTGGCTGGCTGGGCCGCATGGTGCAGCAGATCACCCGTCCTGCCGTAGTGCTAACGACACTGGCGATCATACTGCTGCTCAATGCCGCGGTACTTTGGTTTGAGAAGCCATCCGAACAACCCGTGAACAACGAAGATTATAATACAACACTCGCAGCCAATTCATACTACGACGAAAATCCGGACGCCCGCTAATGAACAACCGTACAAACAGGATGCTTATTTTTTTGGTGGTGTTCCTGCTGCTCACCAACATTGGGGTGCTGGTGTATTTCACCGCCTATCACCCCGCTGGTAAGCCAGAGCGCAAAGGCCCGGGCATCACTGCTTTTTTGCAAAACGATCTTGCATTCAGCAAAGAACAAATGGCCAGCCTGGACAGCCTGAAAAAACAGCACCGGCAGGCGATGAAGCCCCTGTTCGATGAATTGGGCAGGAGCAAAGACAGCTTTTATGCGCTGATTGGTAAACCCGGCATAAGTGATACTGCGTTACAGGCAGCCGCTGCTCGTATTGGCCAGAACCAGTCGGCCCTCGACCTTCAATTTTATAAAAACTTCAGCACACTTCGCAACCTTTGTACCCCCGCACAATTGCCAAAATTTGATTCGGTGATGCCGGTCCTCGCCGCGAAAATGATGCAGCCCTGGAAAAAACCCCCAACAAAAAACTAAAGTCATTCGTACCCGCAGGTTTTTTATCGGCTTGAGCATCCAATGTTTCATTACAGTTCCTCAACTAAAAACGATAAGTATGAAAATGAAACTCCTTTTTGCAGCCAGCTTGTTCCTCTGCATGAACGCAGCCGTACAAGCGCAGGGCGGTCCTGGTATGCCGCGCATGTCGGTTCCCGAACGCGTGAAAATGGTGATGGATAAACTGGCAGATTTTAAGCTCGACAAAGAAAAAACAGCGCTGACCGATAGTGCTTTTACCGTTTACTACAAAGAGCAGGAGAAAGCCATGGAAGACATGCGAGCCTCCGGCCAGTTCGATCGCGATAAGATGATGGAAACAAGAAAAAAGCTGACAGACGAACGCGACGATAAACTGAAAAAGATTTTCACGGCAGAGCAATTCAAAAAGTGGAAGGAAGAGATTGAACCCTCCATGCGCCCTCAAAGACCCGGTGGCGGTGGTGGTGGTAATAACCAATAGAAGTTTTGTATAAACGATGTAAAGCCCGGTCATGCCGGGCTTTTTTACGCCCGCACCTGTTCCGCTTCGGAAAACCGGATGATAGTAATTTTGTATATTAGGAAAAAGAACTCCTCACCAAAACGATTGCATATGAACTCCATCAACTGGCTGGCCGTTATTGTTGCCGGCATTTCCTCTTTTGTAGTAGGCGGTCTATGGTATGCGCGCCCTGTTTTTGGCAATGCCTGGATGAAAGAAGCCGGGCTAACAGAAGAACAAATTAAGGCGGGTAACAAGGGAAAGATTTTTGGATTTACTTTCCTGTTTTCGTTGATAATGGCTTTTAACCTTGCGATGTTTTTGCAGGATCCTGCGCAAGCTGGTTGTGGCCCCGCCGTAAATGCGCAATGGGGTGCCATGGCTGGCTTCCTGGCAGGTATCTGGACCTTTTCAGCCATTGCAATTCACAGTCTGTTTGAATTGAAAAGCTGGAAGCTGATCTTCATCAATGGCGGTTATAGCCTGGTGGCACTCACGCTGATGGGGTTTATCATCGGTGCATGGCGTCACTAACAGGTCAACGTATTTGACTACCGGGGAAACAGAGAGGCATCGATATTTGGTACGATGCGCAGGGCATTCTTATAGTATACTTTCTTTAAGATGTCGTTGGGCAGTCCCATGCCATACATCCGCCAGAAAGCATGGTATTTCTTGTGGTAGGGGAAGTATTCATCTTCTGTTTCGAGTACCCGGAAATAGGTAGCGTATTCGTCGGGCACCCAGCTGTCTTTTCCAAACAAGATGCGATCCTGGTAACGTTCAAAGAATTTTCGCGCTGCCTTCGGCTGCCGGCCCAGCTCCGCTATCACCGCGCCGAATTCAACATTTACATTGGGCATCTCGTCCAGCAGCGATGAAAGTTTGGAGAGATCATTGGCATACCAGCCAAAATGCGCCGCAATAAAGGTGGTATTGGGATGTTTTTTGAACATGCGGTGCTGTTCTTCTATTAATGTTTCCCAGGGCGCGGGATCATTGGGTCCCCGCTTTCTGCCAGGGTGCGTTGTGATTTCGAGCCAGCGTTCATTCTTTTCATCTACCGGGTCCCAAAACGGTTTTGGATCGGCCGTATGAATAAGAACGGGGATGTGCAATTGTCCGGCCTTTTCCCATATTGCATCCAGTCTTGGATCATCTACTGTTACCCGCTGCCCCTTATTGTCTTTTACTGAGAAACCCAGGTCTTTGAAAATCTTCAAACCATTCGCGCCCTGTTTTACATCTCTTTCCAGTTCTTTTACAGCGTTCTCTGTCCAGCCTTCTTTGCCAATACCATCAAAATCTATGTTGGCAAAAACAATGAAACGTTTGGGATAGTTGGCTTTTACATTTTCCAGCATTTTATCCAGCGACCGGCCATTGCCGCCGCTCAGGTTCACCATAACGGCCAGGTTCAGGCGATCCATATCGGTTATGAGTCCGCCCAAATCCTGGCTGCCCATATTCCATTGGTGATTGTGCACATCGATGAACGGATATTTTGCCTTTTTTACCGGGTGCTCGGGCACCACAAGGGTAGATATGGGTTCATACTTTTCAAAATCCATTTTTCCGCCAGACTGTGCACAGGAAAAAAACACCGCGCTCAGCGCACAACAAAATAATCCTGCTGTTTTACACATATACTTCATGGTTGACATTATTGGGTTTTTGGCGCTGCCATATCTTTTAAAATAGCTTCTACCCTGCCGGATAAATCGTCGTAGTTAGTGTATCCCCTCGCTACCAGGTAAAATTTCGATTCGCTTACCTGCATCAACACCGCCGGAAAACCAGTCACCTGTAATTGTTTTACAAGGGCGAATTCATACTGCGCTTTCTGCTTATACTGCTCGCTGTGTAATTTCTGGTAGAATTCGGCTGCATCAATACCGTAATCGGCCAGCAAATGCCGGTAGGCTTCATCGTCGCATAAATCCCTGCCTTCGTAATTCAATGCATACTGCAGATCCGATGCGAAAGCGACTTGTTTATCTGGCAGCAATTCTTTAACGATGCAGAGCGCGATCGCCGACTTCTCTGAATCCGGAAACCAATCGCTTTTATCGGGGTTGAAAATATGCCAGAGAAAATCTTCTCCGAAACGGATACCCGTATGCGACTCCACTGTTTTGTGTGCCTGTTGGATATAACCCGCCATCACGCCGATCGGTCGCGGGTTTTCATTTATAATCATACCACCGGACAGCACTTCAAAGCCGATTTTGTCTTTGTATACTTCGGAAAGCTTTTTGATAACCGGACTGAATCCGTAACACCATCCGCACCAGGCGTCGTAACAATAAATGAGCAGGGGTTGCATGAGTTAAAGATAGCGCTTGAATCGGAAACGGGTACTTGTACTTAGTACTCAGTACATAGTACCAAGACGATCCCCGTCAAGGCATGTTGTTGCTTAGAAGGCGCAAATCCAAAAATGCAAAAATGTTATGGCAGGTTGCACAAATAGATATCAGCGATGGCCACATCAGCCATCAGCGATTTAGTTGTATTTAGAGCTTTACTCAGAACGTTTCTCACAACAATCCCCAGCGATTTCGCACAGCGGATATCTTACATCCAAATATCTTATATCCTAAATCAGGTATGATCACATCCGCCATCAGACATCTTTAGTGCATCAATGTATTCACGTATGTATTCATGCTTTGACTTAAGCTTGTACTGCATAATAAACCTTGGATGTGACAACGGGATGATTTTTCCAAAGAGTTTCTCTTCGCTGTTAAGCTGCTGCAGGTATTTGAAATTCTTTCCATCGCCCAGGCAATAGGCGATACTCCGGTCGACACCGAATTTGAACTGGCGCTGGAAGCAGTCCATTACAAACGGGCGAATGGCTTCCTGTAATTTTCTATCATCATAATAATTCAGGTTCTTGCCCTGGTGCGTGAAACCCAAAGGACTTACAGATGTGATATAAAAATTTTTATAAAAAGCGGTTGGTCCGCCAAATGCTTCGATCATCTCATACACAAAAAGAGAGGAGAGCTCTTGTTTTTTAGGCCAGTCATTGACGATTCCACACATCTTCTCCAGGCGAATCGGATCGGTGAAAGGGATGCCCGTAACGCCGCCGCCGAACCGGCCCGGGTTGATGCCGATGATCATACGGCGGGTAAGATTGTCGTGGTAAAATTTCTTATAAAAGGCTTTGCACGCAGCCATGGTTTGTTTATCGGAAAAAGGAATCATTACTTCCGTGCCTGGCGGCAACGAAATAGTAAACTGCAGCGTTTTATAAAATCGAAGAATTTGTTCTGAGAAAAGCATGGGTAAAGATAGTGATCATGGATA
Source organism: Bacteroidota bacterium (assembly GCA_028876035.1). GTDB lineage: Bacteria > Bacteroidota > Bacteroidia > Chitinophagales > Chitinophagaceae > JACMLD01. The sequence continues at coordinate 9,913 of JAGWTK010000005.1, read as the reverse complement.
GGGGTAAGGGGCAAGCGGTAAGAGGCCCTCACCGAATGGCAGCAGCACCACATAGAAAATGCTCAGCTTGGACCTCATACCCCTTACCTGGTAGCTTTTACCTTCTTCTTCAAAAAAAGCGCCCCAACCGTTGGTCGGGGCACTATGTATAGCAAGTGTATCAGGGTCAATTATTATCCATGTCGGCCAGGACGCCCAAAGCTGCCGCCACCACCACCGGAAGAACGACCGCCACCGCCGCCACCAAAGTTTCCGCCGCCTCCACTGGGTCTGCCGAAGCTACCACCTCCACCACCACCGGTGTTGAAAGAAGGCCTTCCGCCGCCTGAAGGAGCACTGCCCCGGCCCGGGCGATCGAATCCGCCACCGCCTTGCGGACGATTAAATCCACCACCTCCGTCGCTCCGCGGTGTATAGTTGCGGGGAGCGGGTGAATATCCGCCATTGTTCTGCGGTGCACCACCATCGGTACGGAAAGAGGGGCGACGTCCAAAGTTTCCGTTGCCTGAACCATCATTTCCATTTACTGATCCGCGGCCGCCACCATTATAACGGGGATTATTATCCGAAGTTCCGCCCTGCGGTGAATAAGGACGACCATAGCGACCACCACCATTGCCGGCATTGTCGTTATCGGTATTGAAACCTGGCCTGCGTCCGCCGTTGTTATTGTAGTTGCCGTTATTACCGGCATTTCCATTATTGTTGTTGAAACCTGGCCTGTTGCCGCCATTGAAACCGCCATTGCCAGTGCGGTTTCCATTGTTATAACGACCACCACCGTAGGTATTGAAACGGTTACCATCCCTGTCGCGGCCACGGAAGCCGTTATCGTAGCGGTTGTTGTTTACAAAACTCCGGTTATTATACGCATATACATTCTGGCGGTTGTAGTAGATATTGTTGTTATATCCGTAGTTATACCGAACACAATTATTGTACGCAAATCCGCGGTAGTAGCCGTAGTAACCATAACTGCGGTAGCCATAGTAGCCGCAGTAAGCGGGACGGTAGATTGAAGGGCCCCACCAGCCACCATAACGGTAACCACCACCCCACCATGAGTTATAACCAAAGCCGATATCAAACCAGTTCCAGCCAAAGCCATATCCGAAGCTCCAGCCGTACCAGGGTGTATAGCACATATTAAAGCCCCAGGTATAGGGACGTGCATAGTAATAATGCCGCCACCAGGGACGATAATAATAGCCGGTACCGTATACGATGGTTGGTCCGTATACATAGGTATTCAGGTAGCCGGGTGTATAACCGGTGTAGATATAATCGGGTGTTACATCGTAGACATACACGTATTTCGTGTTGTACACAGGGTAGCTCGGCGGAATCATATCTACCTCGTCCGGGCGTTCCGGACTAACCGTCCAGGGACCGTTCGCACGATCGGAGATGTACCAGACACCGTTATCTACCGCATAGAACCGACCATTGTAACGAAGAACGGTGGTAGATGCATTCAGTGCATACTGCAAACGCGTACCGCTGATGTTCTCGAATTCAGGATCGCCATCGTAGGTTACCGTTGTACTGGCAGTACGGCGATCCACTTTTGCTGTTTGGGGAATTGCAGCATCCATGATAGCGTCATTGGCCTGCTCGGTTCCGGCAACACTGGCCAACACATTGTCTTTTGGCGAACCTGCGGGAATCTTCGCAAAATCAGCCGGCAGTTTATCAGCCGCAGTGTATTGCCAGTTTCCTTTGAGGTTAGGTGATGTATACCAGCGGCCACTCAGCAGCACATAGTATTGCTGTGAGTTCACATCCATGAAAATATCGTTCGAAGAATTTTTTACATAGAGCAAACCTGTATTCTCAACCGGGGCAAAATTGGCTTCACCGTTCGACTGGATCAATTCTGCAGGCTGCGTACTTACAATGATTTCGGGAATGGTATTGGCAGGCATATCCTGCGTATCATTATCACTGTTATTATCAGCATTGCTTTTTGCACTGGCCTGCTGGTTGGTTTTTACGGCCGTTTCAATTTGTTTGAGATTGTAGGGAACTTCGTCTACGTAACTATAAGGTCCGGTAGCTGCAGAAGCGCTGTACCATCCCTTGCCCCCATAGAGATAAAACCGGCCATCATTGTTCTTCACAATGGTAAAAGGAGAGTTAACAACCGCATCGATATTGTAGGTATTGTTCCGCTGCAGCTTAGGTTCGCCGTCTATCAACACAAGCATGGAAGGACGACTCGCATAGATCACTTTAGGAGGTGCGTTATTAAAAGTAGAAGACAACTTTGCCTGCTCACGGGCAGATTTCAATGAATTGTTCAGCTCATCTTTACTGATGCTGATATTCATATTTGGGATCTCCGACTCGAGCTTGCTTTTGATGTCGGCCGCGGCAGCATTGTCCACCCCATCCGGAAATTTGATATTGCTGATGTGAATGCCCTGAACCAGCACGGCATTTCCTTTATCCGCCACGCTGGCGTCCCACCAGAAGGCACCGAAGACAGGGTCTGTCTTACCCTGCGGAACCACTGAAATAGCGGAGCGGGAAACGATCGTGTTGCCCGACCAGGACTCAACCTGGGGCTGGTAAATTTTTATTTGCTCGCCATTGGTTCCTGAGATGCTCCGGGGCCAGTCTTGCTGAGCCATCATTGCACCGCAGGCAAGAACGGTGCAGGTGAACATCCAAAGCTTTTTGTAGAGTAGTGTCATGACGGATTTTTTTTAAACATTAAGGATGAAAGGTCCGGCTAAGGTTAGACGGTTTTGCTGCCTTAAAGTTTGTCAATCTGGTTGAAAGGTTTTGTTAATGTAACACATTTACGCCGCTATTCACAATGTCCTAACGTTTGGTTCCTATCTCACATATTTCCAGTTCCTTATCTTGCCTTCCGCTATCCATTCCAGGGCCTGCGCCAGGCGTTTTTCCTGCGTAGCGGCGGTTTTTGCGTCGGTCAGCCAATCAATGTACTCGCGCTGCTGGGACGGACTGAATGCTTTGAAATGCTTTTCAGCCGCTTTATTGGCTGCAAGTGCTTTCTTGAAAAAACCAGGGATGGCAGCGGGCGCCTTTGCCGGCGGTTTTTGTTTTTCCACTTTAATACCGGCTTCGTTCAGCTTCATGGCTTCTTTAATCCATGCCGTCAATTGCTTGTCGGGCGGCAGCTCTTTCAATGATGTAATCTTCCCGATGCTACCCATACCATGTTCCCGGTTCCCTAACAATATGTCGGCGTCTTTCATTATCGGCGCTTTCCAGAAGCCAAAAGCGCAATGCTGTTTGAAAGAAGCCATACTGCAGAGAATCTCGCCTTTGTAAACAAAATGCGGAAAAGACCATTTCATTGTTTCTTCTGCATCTGCACATACCGTATGCACGAGCTGTCGCAGGTGCTCGAGCACAGGCACGGCAAAAGCGGCGGATTTTTTTATATAGGCATCGATGCGTGGATCCTTACCGGGCATAAAAAAGCTTTCTGACAAGTTACTTAAACTGCAGAATTTCAGGAAGACGCTGGTCATTATTTAATGCTGCATCAGCCGCTTCCTGAAGGCGGATGGATTTTCACCTGCGAGCCTTCGGAACAATGCATTGAAATAGGAAAGACTTTCGAAACCTACATCGTAGCAGGTCTGGGATACGGAATAGCCCTTCAGCAACAATGTTTTTGCCTGGGTGGTACGGTATTGGTTCACAAAATCCGTGAAAGTAAGATTGGTTTGTTGCTTGAAATAGCGGCAGAAGGCGGCCGTGCTCAGGTGTACCTTAGCGGCCACCTCGTTTACATCCGGAGCGCGGTCATAACGGGCATGGATATACTCATAAATGGAACCCATGCGAATCTTATCATTCAGAAAGAGTTTTACGCGTGTATCCCGGGTATTCAATAATGTAGCATCTTTCGCTTCCGCCAGGAAATCCAGGATTTCTACCAATCGCAGCAGCCGGTCCAATCCACTGAGTTTTTTCATCTCCCGCATTCGCTTCACAATATCTCCGGCGGTAGACGTACTAAAAGCAATGCCCATAACGGAGCGTTCAAAAAGCCGGGCAATGCGGGCAAATTCAGGTGTGTGTTCCCAGGCCGTGCCAAGAAAATCCTGCTTCAATTGTATCACCACCTGGCGGTAGGCCGTCTTCACACCATAATCGAAATTGAGATGGGGCACATTGGGGCCTATTAGCACAAGGGCGCTTTGGGTGAAGCTGGATACGTGCTGACCGACGTGACAGATACCATGACTGGCTTCAACATACACCAGCTCGATCTCGGGATGATAGTGCCAGAAAAAATGATTGCGCAGTCGTGGTTCAAATAGCCGGAATGACTGGCCAGGATCGCAAACAACTTCCTCCTTCGCTATCTTCATTTGCCGTATTTTTCGCTAATTTCTACATAATATCTAAAAAAAAGTCAATATAGAGCAAATATTGGCGAGAGCAGCGACAACCCGTCTTTCGAAAAACGGGCAGCTTTGTGGTTCACCAACGAAATCTTGTGATATGAATACCATGCAGCCTACTGCGGCCACCGGAACGATGAATGCGCACAAAGACATTCCAGGAAATCCCTCTACGGCCAAAAGCAGCAAACTTAAATTGAACGATCGCAGCAACGGCGAACCGCTTCGGGTGTTGTCTGAGGAGGACTGGCAGTTCTGGAAGCACAATGGTTATATCGTTGTCAGGAATGCAGTGCCGAAAGAACAGGCGGCAAGACTGGCATCTTTTCTTTGGGAGTTTGAAGAGAAAGACCCGCAGGACCCCGCTACCTGGTACGCACCACCCCGCGCCGAGATGCAGATGAAAGAACTGACCAATACTGGTATGGTGGAGGTATACAATCACCAGTATTTATGGGATAACCGCCAATTTCCAAAAGTACACCAGGCTTTTGCCGATATCTGGGGCACCGAAAAGCTTTGGGTAACGATCGACCGGGCCAACCTCAACCTGCCGATCCGGCCCGGCTTCGAATACAAAGGTTTTATCCATTGGGACTACGATCCTGAAACCAAACCGGAAAACGTGCAGGGCGTGCTCGCGCTCGCTGATCAAACAGACGAGAACATGGGCGGTTTTCAATGTATTCCTGAATTGTTCCGCACCTATGATACCTGGAAACTAACGCAACCGGATAACCGCGATCATTTCAAACCTGATACGACGGGTTTCGATATTGTAAAAGTAAAAATGGAGGCCGGCGATTTGCTCATATTTAATAGCCTGCTTGCGCATGGCATCCGCGCCAACCAAAGCGGCAACAAAGTGAGGCTGGCCCAATATATTTCCATGATGCCTGCAGAAGAGGATAATGAACCCCTGCGGCAATGGCGAATCAATTCATGGAAAAATCGCATTGCGCCTGAAGGCTATGCATTTCCCGGAGACCCCAGGAACTGGGAGCAGACGAAGTACAGGACCGCCGTGTTATCGGACTTAGGAAAGAAGTTGTTGGGACTTGAGAAATGGTGAATCTTTAGTTTAAGGGTTTAAATGTTTAAGAGTTTAAGGGTTCTTTCTGTGCATCTGCATTCTGCGAATTAAACATACTTTTCTGGTCGGACTGATTGCCGGGTCATGCTGAACTGGCCCACAGACCAAACTTTGCACTATCAGCGGCTAAGAGCGCGGCAGCAACTTTTAAACTCTTAAACCCTTCAACTTTTAAACTTTGCGCTTGAGATACACCGAATAATCCGGCACCTGGCACTCATACGTATCATGCATCAGGGGGGAAGTAAAAATAAAATCGGCTGTTGCCCGATCGCAGGCCATCGGGATATTCCAAACAACTGCCAGTCGCAAGAGTGCTTTGATATCGGGGTCGTGCGGTTGCGCTTCCATCGGATCCCAGAAAAAGATCAGGATGTCGATCCGCGACTCAGCGATCATGGATCCAATCTGCTGATCGCCCCCCAGGGGACCACTCATCATCTTCAGTACCGGCCGGTCGAGCTGCGTTTCCAGTAGTGTGCCCGTGGTACCGGTTGCAATCAATTCGTGTTTTGCCAATACTACTTTGTTGTGTTCGGCCCATTCAATCAGGTCGTGCTTGCGGTTATCGTGCGCTACCAGGGCAATTCTTTTCCGAAATGGCATCTGCCGGGTCATATTCATGAGGCTGCGAGGATTGATGATGAAGATTCCGTGATTTTGGAAAACTATAACATGTTTTCAATAAAAAAGGGAAGATATAGCGCGTTGATGGTGTGGATGGTATGGTATTTGTTAACAGGTTGTCCACATTTTTAACGTTTTCCCCCTCGATGAAGCGCGTTTTCCTTGCATTTTTCGCATGTTTTACAGTTCTGGCTGGCTTTGGCCAGTTCGTTCCCGCAGTTATTGTACCTGGCACGTTGTTCAGTGCCGACACATCGGGCTTCCCGCTGCATGGATTTTCAGTAACAGAACGTGATAACAAAGCCGTATTGCGTTGGAGGGCAGATAGCCTTAGCAATGAAACTTTTTATGCAGTGGAGCGAAGCAGCAACGGGGTCGATTTTTTCCCGGTGGGACTGACCAAATATGCCAACGGGGGCTGGTTTGAATTTACGGACGATGCGCCGCCCAGGGGAAAATTGCATTACCGCGTAAAAATGACCAACGGCAGCCGCAGCTTTTACTCCACCGCGCTGGAAGCTACACCGGTAAGTGATATCTCACTTCGGTTTTATCCTAACCCGGTCGATAAGGTGCTCATCGTCAAAACAGAAATGGGCGTTGATGTACAAATTAGCGATAACTACGGGAAAGCCCTGATTGCAGAACGAATTCCGGCCGGCATCAAGGTGATGGATGTATCGGCATTAGAGCCGGGCATTTATGTTATAACATTGATTCAAAAAGACAGCAACAGAATCATCTCTGAGAAGTTGATTAAAAAATAGTTGTGCTTTTACACAATAAAATATTTCCAAAATACCCAGTCCAAGGTATTGCAGGAACCAAATTAATCCTATAACATTGCATCGGTTTTTCATAGGATATTGGATTTTAAAACGGGGTTGAATTTCTATTCTGGCCCCTTTTTCATTTTTAGCCCTTCCCGGTTCCGTTTTCTCCGCCCAATTCTATTGTCATTCCCATTGCTCCTTTTGTCGAACTAGTTATAATAGCCTCTGATTCAACGCAGTAAAACCAACATTGGAGTGCGCTCCCCCAGGTCTCGGTGGCACTTATCTGATCTGCATAAGACAGCTCCTGCGGACAAAACACCAGGCGAATATGACTACCCGGCTTTATAAACGACCCCAAATTTCGTGTGTCGTTCACCGTGAGTATGCCTGCACCGGGCAAAACTGCAGGGAGTTTTTTTTCCAGCCCAACACAATCGGCACCCTTTCCGCAGACGATCGTTGTTTCCTGTTCCCTTGCAAAGCGCTTTCGCGGGGAGGGAAGCAATTGTTTGATACCGGATAAAAAGGCGCCGGCTCCAATAGCGAGTTTAAAGAGTACGCCTGGCAGGCCCTGCGGGTGCTTATCGACAAAAAGCTTCATGGCCTTATAAAACTGTCTTGTATAACCGAAATTCTTCCGTGTGCTTTCACCCTTAAAGTGAATGATGCTGGTGTTGCCCAGGTAATAGTTTTGATACCCCAGTTGACGGATTTGATAGCTCAGGTCAATGTCTTCGCCGTACATGAAAAAGCGTTCATCGAAGCCGCCGGTTTTTTCCAATAAAGATCGCCGGACGGCCATGCAGGCACCCGCCAGCACTTCTACCGGTTGCACCGCTTTTTCAGGCAGATGTCCCAGGTAATATTGTGCGATGGACGCGGACCGGGGGAAAAGGTGAATCAAACCACTCAGTTTGTAAAAGGATGCTGCCGGGCCAGGAAATCCTCTTTTTGACTCCGGAAGAAATCGTCCCGATCCATCAATCATCCGCACGCCCATGGCGCCTGTTTGTTCGTCCTCTTCAAATCGATGGTTAATATTCCTGAGACAATCTTCCCCGATAATGGTATCGGGATTCAGGAATAAAACATAGTTCCCTTTTGATTGCTTCCAGCCAATATTATTCGCCCTGGCAAAACCCAGGTTTTCCTGTAAAGCGATCGTTTGAACCTGTGGAAATTTATTTTGCAGAAAAGCAACCGAACCGTCTGAAGAGTTGTTATCGACTACGATAATTTCCGCCCCCATCCCCTTCGCCGATTTTTGTACTGCATCCAGGCATTGCGCGAGGAAATATTTTACATTATAGCTTACAATTACAATTGATAGCAAATCAGGCGTTTTGAAGTTTGCTAAAATAGAAGATTTTTGCCAGAGCTTTGACCGGTGCCATTGCGCCATTCTTTAACTGACCAAACGATACCATGCAAATAAAAAAATTAGGTTCACAGGGTTTGGAAACAGCTGCCATCGGGCTGGGCTGTATGGGTATGAGCGATTTCTACGGAACACGTAATGATGCAGCATCCCTGCGCACGCTGGCGAGGTCGATCGAACTGGGCATCACGTTCTGGGATACGGCCGATATGTACGGACCTTTCACTAATGAAGAATTGGTGGGTAAGGCGCTCAAAGGAAACCGCAGCAAGATTACCCTTGCCACTAAGTTCGGCATCGTGCGCGATCCTTCCAATCCGCATGTTCGTGGTTTCAATGGTTCACCTGCTTACGTGCAATCTGCCTGTGAAGCAAGCTTGCAAAGACTGCAAACAGACATTATTGATCTCTATTACCTGCACCGGGTCGACACCTCTACCCCTATTGAAGATACCGTAGGTGCAATGGCCAGGCTGGTTCAGGAAGGAAAGATCCGTGGAATAGGGCTGAGCGAGGTTTCCTCTGCTACGCTTCGTCGCGCCCATGCTGTTCATCCCATTACTGCAGTTCAAAGCGAGTATTCCCTGTGGACCCGCGACCCGGAGGACGGAGTGCTGGATACCTGTGAAGAACTGGGCGTCGCATTTGTGGCGTACAGTCCGCTTGGGCGTGGTTTTTTAACCGGACAAATAAAAACGGAAGCCGACTTTGATCCCGATGACTATCGCCGCCATTCGCCCCGGTTCCAGGGAGAAAACTTTCAAAAGAACCTTGCGCTGGTAACAAAGCTCGAAGAACTGGCCGCAAAAAAACAATGCACCACTTCACAACTGGCCCTGGCCTGGGTGCTCGCACAGCGCGATTTTATTTTCCCGATTCCGGGTACCAAGCGTATACCTTTCCTCGAAGAGAATGCTGCAGCTGTATCCATTCATCTCTCTAAGCAGGAACTGGCGGAGATCGATGCCGTGTTTCCCAAAGATGCCGCGGCAGGACTCCGTTATCCGCAAAACATGATGGGTAGTTTGAATAAATAAGTATCAGCGCTTTCTTGCCGTCCTTTTGTTGGGGGCTGTTATCTTTGCGCCATGTTAAAAACGACGCTGATAGCAGCCGCCAAAGCAGGGGCGGCTGTGCTGACACATTATTTCAACGGCGAGTTCACCGTTACCAATAAAGAAGGTATCAATAACCCGGTAACTGAAGCAGACCTGGCTGCAGAAAAAAAGATATTCGAAACCGTTCGTAAAGACTTCCCGGACCATTTTCTGCTGAGCGAAGAGGCGGGTGAATTAAAAATGGACAGTGAATACAAATGGATCGTGGATCCTATCGATGGCACCATCAATTTCGCCAACGGTATTCCCATCTGCTGTGTAAGCATCGGCATTGAGAAGGCTGGCAACATGATCATGGGTGCGGTATACAATCCCTTTTTGAACGAATTCTTTTTTGCCGAGAAAGGACAGGGTGCATGGCTCAATGACAAGAAGATAAGTGTAAGCCGCCAGGTTGATCTCAACAAAGCCTGCCTGGTCACGGGCTTTCCCTATACTTATTTGAATACACCCAATGGCCCGCTCGATGTATTCTCTGTATTGATACGAAAAGGAATTCCGGTTAGGCGACTGGGTTCTGCCGCCATCGATCT
>JAGWTK010000228.1 GCA_028876035.1 Bacteroidota bacterium | reverse complement strand
CCGCACCCAAACCATTGCTCAATGGAAGAACAAACTACCGGATATCCATAAACGCCCGGCCATCTTCCTTATCAATGCGGCGTACTAAAAGCTACTGACTGGATTTGGTAAAGCCAGTGATGATGTATTCACTATCGCCGCGCCAGGGAATGGTTTTCCGGTACTGACTGTATTTTACCTGTATGCATTGATCCTGCAAATTCTCCAGGCTATCGGCCAGGCCCTTGTCCTGAATAGAGAACAGAAATTTTTCAGGGTTCACCATCTGCCGGCAACTTAACCACATCTCGCCTTCCCAGGTTTTGAAGATGTTGCCTTTCTTGGTGATTTTAATGAGCACACCTTTGCGTTCGCCGTCACTGAATACATTGTAATAATTCCAATAGACGATCAGTGCGCCGGAGAGTACCAGCGCGAGGACCAGGTAGCCCAGTATTTTTCTCATGGTGTAGTGGTTTTATGGATTGACTGTTTTTTCGCCCCCGGGGTTGCGCCGGCTGGCTTACAATCCGTATTTATCGATCAGGTAGATCAGTCCGGCCATATTCGCAGCACCCAGTTCCAGTTCGCGCTTGTTCACATTTTCGAATACATCGTTGCGCGCATGGTGCAGATCAAAATAACGATTCCCATCGGGCACCAGTCCGCATACCGGCGTTTTTAACTGCTGGTGCAGGGGCCCGATATCCGACCCACCGCCGCCCATGGTAAACTGGTATACACCGTAGGGCAGCAGGAGTTTCACCCAGGGTTGAATTTTCGCCAGTTGTTCGGCAGACATAGAAAAACCAAAACCCCGCGGCGTAAATCCGCCTGCATCGCTTTCCAGTGCGAACAAATGATTTTCGTTGTTCTGTTTAGCGGCAGCAGCATAGGCTTCGCCACCACGACCACCATTTTCTTCATCGGCGAACAACACAATGCGGATGCTGTGTTTGGGTGCATAGCCCAGTTGTTTGAACACACGCAGCACTTCAATGGAATGCACGCAACCCGCACCATCATCCTGCGCACCTTCGGCGGGATCCCAGCTATCGAGGTGACCGCCTACTGTAATATAATCATTGGGAAATTCGCTGCCTTTGATTTCACCGATCACATTGTGGCCGATGGTATCCGGTAAAAAATGTGCGTTCGACTGGTAGAACAGGTCGATCTTTTTCCCCTCTTGCAGCAATGCACTTAATTTATCGGCATCTTTCAGGCCCATCGCTGCACAGGGTATTTTTGGATAAGCGCTGTCGTATTGGGTAGCGCCAGTATGCGGATTGTTGTCGGTAGAACCAGAAAGCGATCGGATTACAACAGCCACTGCGCCATATTTAGCGGCGCGGGACGGACCCGAACGGCGATAGACGCCTGCTTCGCCATAAGCACGGAAGGGTTGCAGGAATTTTTCATTGAAAGGATGGTTGAAGAATACAATCTTTCCTTTGATATTGTCTTTTTGTTTTTCGAGATCGTCAAAATTGGCGCAATATACAACCGGTGCTTTTACGCCATTCTTGCCGGTACCCTGTGAGTTCCCAAGTGCCAGCACATCCAGCGCCACTTTTACCTGCTTACCGGAAGCATCGGTATAACTGTACCAGGCCTGGTCTTTTCCGCCACGCGTCCAGTGCGGTACCATACATTCCTGTAAGTATACTCTATCAGCACCAGCGGCTTTCAATGTTTCCAGTCCCCATTGTTCGGCTTTTACTTTCTGCGGACTACCGGCCAGTCGGCCCCCCACCGTTTTACACAGCACCCGGAGGTTCTCATAGCTTTTGCCCGAGGTTAAAATTTCATCGGCCATTTTGGAGATAAACAGGGAATCGTCTGATTGTGCCATCACCGGGGCGGACAGAGCCGCGAGCAGGCAGGTACTGAGCCAAAAACGCATTGCAGTCAAATTTTGCTAAAGATAAGGCAAACAATCATGCGGATAAGTGGTTAAGCAGGGCAGCACCGGAGCCGTTTATTTCATTTACCTTCGGAGCCCTCATCTTTAATACGGCAGTAATGCGCATAGGAATTGTTTGCTATCCAACGTTTGGCGGAAGTGGTGTACTGGCAACGGAACTCGGAAAGGCCCTGGCCGACAAAAACCACCAGGTGCATTTTATAACCTACCAGCAGCCAGTACGGCTGAGTGAATTCAATGCCAATATTTTTTATCACGAGGTGCGCGTGCCCACCTATCCGTTGTTCGATTATCCTCCTTACGAAACGGCGTTGGCGAGTACGATGGTAGATGTGATCGCCAATAACAACCTCGATCTCCTGCACGTGCATTATGCTATCCCCCATGCGTCAGCTGCCTATATGGCGAAACAAATTCTCGCCAAACAAGGCCAGCAAATCCCGGTGATCACTACTTTGCACGGAACGGATATTACGCTGGTAGGCCGCGACAAAACATATGCACCGGTAGTGACGTTCTCCATCAACGAAAGCGACGCGATTACAGCTGTATCGGAAAACCTGCGCGACGAAACCTATCGTTCGTTTAAGATTGAAAAAGAAATCGAAGTCATCCACAATTTTGTAGACGTACAACGCTTTAATAAAAAACCCATCGATGCTTTTCGCCGTGTGATCGCGCCGGCCGGTGAACGCATCATCCTGCATGCGTCGAACTTCCGGAAAGTAAAGCGCGTACAGGATGTGGTGATGATATTCGCGAAGATCAACGCCGAGATGCCTTCTAAACTTTTATTTGTGGGAGATGGACCCGAACGTCCGGCTGCCGAAAGCCTGGCCCGTGAACTCGGCATCAACAATGAAGTGCGCTTTGTGGGAAAACAGGAACAGATGGAAGACATCCTCGCGGTGGGTGATTTGTTTTTACTTACTTCCGAATACGAAAGCTTCGGGCTGGCCGCGCTGGAAGCCATGGCCGCAGGCGTACCTGTCATCAGTACCAATGCCGGTGGCTTACCTGAAATTAATCAACAGGGTGTAACGGGTTTTATGAGTGATGTAGGCAATGTAGATGAGATGGCAGCCCATGCCCTTGAAATTCTAAAAGACGATGAAACCCTGCATCGTTTTAAACAACAGGCCGGCCAACAAGCCGCTGCCTTCGATATTCATACGATTATTCCGAAGTATGAACAGTTGTACAATCGGTTTTGCAACTGCATCTGACCGTTCAAAGTTTAAGGTCTAAAGTTTAAGGTTCTTCTGTGTTACCAGTTGACGTTATCTTAACTCGCTGCCCGGTAAAATCACCAGGGAATTACAAATATTTTCTGCATTACGGAAAAACATTCGGCGAAACAACCTTAAACATTAAACTTTTAGACTTTTAAACCCGCGTCAGCGGAGCCATTTCTCCGGATCAAAATTCTTATTGGCGTCATTGGTAATGCCCAAATCAAGTTCCCCTACATTGTCTTCCTTTTCGGCTACTTTCCCAAGTGCCTGACCCGTTTTCACCTGCTGACCCTTGCTAACGCTTACAGAAGAGAGGTTGCTATAACTGGTAAAGTAGCGGCCATGGCGAATGATAACAGCCTGCACATCGCCTACATAAGTTACCATCACTACTTCGCCATCGAATATTGCCTTTACGGTTTTACCAGCATCTGTTTCAAAAGTGAGGAACTGGTTATTGGTAGTTAGCTTTGTGCCAGGAATGACCTGGGTGCCAAAGTGCATGGAAATTCTTCCGGACTCTATCGGCCATGGCAGGCGTCCGCGATTCTTCTCGAAATCTGCGGTTGACAATCTTGACGCATCATCGTCAAACGTACGGTAGGCTTCTCTCTTCGGCGCAGTGGCCGCACTGTTATTATTGGAAGCGACTGCATTATTGGTTTTGTTAGACGCTGCCGCAGCGGCATTATTTCTTGCTGCGATTTCGGCATTCCGCTTAGCCTCGGCAATGGCAGCATCCTTGGCCCGCTTGATGGCAGCAGCAATGGCATTTGACAGTTTTAAATCCTGCCGGCGTTTGTCTTCAAATTCCTTGTTCAATTCTTTTTCCCTTGCCTTCAGCTTTACAACTACTTCGTCCTTTTCTTTCTTTTCATCTTCCAGTTTGTCTTTTGCCTTATCCTCTTCTTTCAAAGCGAGGCTTTTTTGTGTGCGGCTTTGGTTGAGAGAAGCAATTTTATTTTGAATCTGATCCTGTGTACGCACAATATTGCCGGCCTGTTCTTCGCGGTAAGCGCGGTACGACTTCAGGTAGGCCACACGTTTGATAGCATCGTTGAAGCTGCTGGCGGAAAATATAAAATTGAGGAAGTCGTAGTTGCTCCTGTTTTTGTACGAGTACACTACACTCTTGCTGTACTGTTCTTTTAGGGTGTCCAGCTCTTTCTTGAGTTTGGTAATATCCCTCCATCCCTGGTTGATATCGCCTTCAATCAGGTTGATCTGCTGGTTGATCACATTGATCTCCCGTTCCCGCAGCTGCAGTTTTCTCTGCACGGCATTCAGCTGGGCCAGTGATGCCTTTTTATTCCGGCGGGTTTCATCAAGTGAACGCTTTACATCGTCCATTTCTTTCTGGATGGCCGCTTTCTGTTTCTCCAATTCTGATCTGCTGGGTTGCTGGCTATAGGCTGCGAAACTGCAAAACAGCAGGACGACCGACAGGATTCTTGTAATCATAAACGGTTTTAACGGGTAAACAAAACGGGACGGAGCGATCTATTCAAAAATAAAATATACAACGCTTATTGCCGTTTAAAATTTTTCGGAACCGAGAAAGGGTAGCTTAAGGTTTCGTTAAAGCTGAATTGCTTAAAGTTCATGTCTATGTCCAGCTTACCTTTTTCTGATACCGACACCCGCCTTTCTGTAGCGAATTTTACCCCATTTACATTTTCATAACCGGTATAGGTAAGGTCTGCCGTGCGGTTCCGCAATGGGTCAGCATCATCCAGTTTGCTGTGTTGAAGGAGGAAATCGTTGTTGGTTATCGACAAAAGGTGCTTGAATTGGGGGCCGGCACTCATGAGGGTGATCGACTGGTCATTTTTTTTGTACGACACTACGTTGCTGTCGAGGTATACCGGGTTGCCCAGCAGCAGATCCTGCAGGGTATAAAAATCAAAAGGCAGGTTTACCAGCTCTTTCAGGTAGTTGACAGACCGGTACTGCACGATCTTGTCTTTTTTATTCAGCACAATCACGCTGTCGGGTGTAATCAGCACCCGCAGGGCTTCATAGCTAAAAATAGTAGCGTTGACGGATAGCCAGATAATACTGTCTTTCTTCATCCGTATGAACACGGTCAATTCGGGCTGCTCACCTTCTTTATCGCGGTAATTGACTTTCACTTTTGCCGAAAATGTATTGAAATGACTGATCCGGTTGCTGTTGAGCTTGCCCATAAGGTCATGGATCACGGCCACTGAATCGGCGTGGGCATTGTTCACCAGGATCATCTGGGTAGTATCGGTCTTGGTTTTCGTGATAGCGGTTTGGATCTTTTTGGCAGAGCGGCAGCCAGCGCCGGTAATGAGTACAAATGCCAATAAATAAACGTAGTATTTCATCGTCGTTTGTTGAAGCTATTTTCCTGTGTGCCCAAAACCACCTTCATTGCGGGCGGTGATGCCTATTTCTGTTACAAGTTCCCAGCCAACCTGCATTACGGGTGCTATCACCATCTGTGCAATGCGATCACCGGGGTGAATGGTATGTGGCGCCGTAGAAAGATTGGCCAATATTACCCCTATCTCGCCCCGATAGTCGGAGTCAATCGTACCCGGACTATTCAAACAAGTTAGTCCGTGTTTCAGGGCCAATCCACTCCTTGGCCGCACCTGCGCCTCCAGTCCTTCCGGCAACTCCATGAACAAACCAGTCGGGATCAATTTTCGCTCCATGGGCGCCAGGGTAATGGGTGCAGTGAGATGGGCCATCAAATCCATCCCCGCCGAACCCGGAGTAGCATAGGCAGGTAGCGGGTTATTGGAGCGGTTGATGATTCTTACGGTTTGGCTGGACATGGCCGCAAAAGTAAGAAGAGAGTTTTATGTTCCGAGTTCTAAGTTCTAAGTTTTAAGTTCTAAGTCTTCCTGCTTCGCTAATGCTGCAGAACCAGTAAGTGGGAGAGTGCGCTGAAATGTTGTTCAGTAAGGTCGTTGTTCGTACCGATTTATGGTGAGGTATTTAAGGTACGTCATGCCCGTGAAGACGGGCATCCCCCGATGGAGGACACGTCGTATGAATAGGATGTGGTGTGCGGACTTCTTAGCAGGAGACCCCTGCTTCGCAGTTCTAAGTTCTGAGTTTTAAGTTCTAAGTCTTCATACTTCGCTATTAGTGCACAATCAGTAAGTGTGAGACTACGCTGAAATCTAGTTAAGTGGGGACGCGTCGTATGAATAGGTTATGATGTGCGGACTTCTTAGCAGGAGACCCCTGCTTTCGCAGGGTGACGATCAAAAAAATGCAGGGGTGACGATCAAAATGATGTGGCGTGTCGTTCAAGTAGAAGAATCTTCTTTTCAAACCAGTTCATGCTGGCGACTCAAAAAG
>JAGWTK010000004.1 GCA_028876035.1 Bacteroidota bacterium | reverse complement strand
GTTTGCGGGCACCTTCATATCCACTTTCATTTTGCCATCCTTTATTTCCCAGCCAGAGGCAATGGTTCCGTACACGCTCTCATAGCTCGCTTTTGCATAGCTGAGCTTTTGACTGGGTTGCGGTTTTAAAAATATCTGCTTGTAGCCGGGAGCACCGATTTCAATGCCCGCACAAACGCGGTACATCCAGTCGCCGATGGCACCATAGGCATAGTGGTTAAAAGAATTCATGCCAACGTCCTGGAAAGTACTATCGGTCTTTTGTCCGTCCCAGCGTTCCCAGATGGTGGTAGCCCCCATTTTAACCGGGTACAACCAGGACGGGAAGGTTTCCTGCAGCAACAAATCATACGCTACATCGGTACGACCCTGTGCGGTGAGTACATGGCAGAGATAGGGGGTTCCAAGAAAGCCCGTAGAGAGATGATTACCCCGTGAACGAATGTCGTCTACGAGGTAGCCTGTCGCTTTTTCCCGAAGGGCTTCGGGCAACAGATCAAAGGATAATGCGAGCACATAAGCTGTTTGAGACTCTGATGCAATCCTTCCTTCCGGCGTTACATAATTATGGTTGAAGGCTTCTTTTATTTTCGCATATGCATCAGCGTACGTTCTGGCATCATCGGTTTTACCGAGTACAGCAGCTGCCTCTGCTACCAGGTGGGCAGAAAGTGCGAAGAACATGGTAGCAATCATATCCGGACTGGTATAGCCGTCATTTTCTGTTTGCTGCATCGATTTATAAAAGAGCCAGTCGCCAAATACGCTGCCACCCTTCCACAGCCAGGTATTGCCGGCTTTGCTGCGGATATACTCCACATAGGCTTTCATGCTCGGGTATTGGTTTTCGAGCAGTTGTTTGTCGCCATACACCTGGTACAAATTCCAGGGTACAATGGTTGCAACATCGCCCCATCCGGCAGAAGTACCATTGTTGCGCAATACATCCGGTATCACAAATGGCACGGCTCCATTGGGCAACTGGTCAGCCGCTACATCTTTCAGCCATTTGGTAAAAAATGGTGCTACGTTCATGTTGAAAGCTGCCGTTCTGGAAAATGCCTGTGCATCGCCGGTCCAGCCCAATCGCTCATCTCTTTGCGGGCAATCGGTAGGCACGTCGAGGAAATTTCCTTTTTGTCCCCATTGAATATTGTGTTGCAGCTGGTTGATGAGTGCATTGCTGCATTCAAAAGAACCCGAGGGTTGCATATCGGAATGCACAACGATGCCGGTAATATCTTCTGGCTTCAGCTGGCCGGGGAAACCATCCACCGATGCATAACGAAATCCGAAAAAGCTGAAACGCGGCTCCCATGTTTCTTCTTCGCCTCCGCGCAGGGTATAGCGCGCGGTGGCGGCGGCGGCGCGAAGGTTATCGGTATAGAAATTTCCGTATTTATCGAGCACTTCTGCATGCCGGATGGTAACCGTTGTGCCCGCGCTGCCTTTTACTTTCAGCCGGATCCAACCAACCATGTTCTGACCAAAATCTGCCACCAGCAGTCCTTTAGGTGTGGTAAATATTCTTGTCGGGTGGATTTCCTGTATACGTCTTACCGGCACAGTTTGCTGATCCACCAGGTTATCCTTTGAAATGTCTCTCACCTGTACGTTTTGCCATCCTTTGTCATCGAAGCCGGCTTTGCTCCATCCTTTCATTTCTTTGCGCGCATCATATGACTCACCATCATAAATGCCGTTGAGTGTGATGGGACCGTCCTGGCTGCTTTTCCAGCCGTTGTCGGAAACGATCGTTTCCTCACTGCCATCAGTATACGCAATTTTTATTTCACAAAGCAAGCCGAGTTGTTTACCCCAGATACCCCAGTTGTTTTCCCATGCGAGGGAGCCACGGTACCAGCCATCGCCCAACATAGCACCGCTGCAATTTTTACCTGCCTGCAATAAATTGGTTACATCGTATACCTGGTATTGCAGGCGCTTGGTATAGGAAGTCCAGCCCGGAGTAAGCACCTGGTCGCCCACTTTGTTTCCGTTCAGGTAGAATTCATAAAAGCCATGACTGGTCACATAAACGCGCGCAGAAGCAATTTTCTTCGTGAGGGTAAATTCTTTGCGCAACATCAGTCCGGGCATATGCCGCTCGGTAGATTGTACCGGTTCGATCCACTGGGCTGTCCAATTGGCTGGTTTTAATAAACCCGTTTCAAAAAAGGCGGGCTCACTCCATTCACTGGCTTGTCCTTTGGCGCCCCATACCCTCACCTGCCAATAATAGCGGGTAGAAGGTTGTAATGGATTCCCCTGGTAAGGAACCAGCACAGAGGCATCACTGTTCACTTTGCCACTCGTCCAAACCATCGCACCCGAGCCAAAATTTTTATGGGTAGCTACGCGGATTTCATAAGCCGATTGCAGGAGGTTCTTCTCCGGCGCGCTGAGTTTCCAGCTAAGGCGCGGACTTGACTCATCGATTCCGACAGGATTGATTTTGTATTCGCAACTAAGGTCTTTAACTATAATAATGGGCTTTGCCTGCAGGAAGAACGGGGAGGCCAGGCAAAGGAGAAGAACTATTCTTTTCATATATGCATCTTTTGGGTGGTTCTTGGAATCTATTTTTTGTCGCGCAGCCGGGTGGTTCTTATTTGTACAGGTTGAATGGGTGGCAGGCCGCTTACCGGCTTATCGAGGTAGAAATACACCACCGCCGACACATCGTCTGACCGGTAAAAATTCGTCCATCCTTTACCGTTAGTAGTATCTGCCAGGTTAAACGTTTTTCCTTTTTCGTAGAATTTCCTGAACGTAGTACCATCTGTTGTAACGGGCTTCAAGGGAGCGCCTTCGCGCTGGTAAGCCGCTACGCTGTCGGTTGCATCGCCGCCGATTTGCTGGATGGATGCGCGGCAGGCCGTTTTGAAAAAAACGGGATCCGGGATATGAAAGCGGTAGAAGGACCATTGCAGCAGGGAATCGCTGGCCACCGTACAACCACTGTAGGTATTAATGAATTTTCCCTGTCCCCATGCAGTGCCGATATAATCTTCCGTTCCGGTGCCATTCAATGTGGGATATTCTTTGTCATTGTCCAGGTAGATTTTTACCTCCCCTTCACCAAACCATGATTTTCGGTAGGCTGGGTTGGCATTGACACCCAGGTTCGCACCAAGAAAGCGTCCTTTACCCGCCACCGGAGGGAGCATATCGAAATCTACGCCAGGCACGGTAGCGGTATCGCGGTGCCAGTATGCATGGAAATAAAGAAAATTGTCATCCCATGCAGGCAGCATTGCGTAATCCACATCAAAAAAGATATTGCGCAGGCTCCGGTTGGATTCATTGCTTACTACTATCCGTGCTGCTTTTTTGAAGGGAATGCGCACAAAGCTTACAAATGATCGGCCTTCTGCATTGGCAAACAGCGCATTTTGGAAGGCCGTGGTGCGACCCAACCCTACGCCGAAGAAATCACCAAAAGGCACTTCTACTGCCGGGCGATCGGTCTCATCCCAGTACATGCGAAGTACCAGTGAGCGCAGCATTTCCGGGCTTCGGTCGTTGATGGTAATCCAGATGCGGTTAACAACGCCGGTACCTTTTACCTGCAGCAGGTCCAGTGATTGCCCTGCAGCAATGGTATCATACGGATGTCCCTTGCCGCTGTTGTTTTCCTTTCCGCCCTGGCCTTCCGCGCCATTTCTATTTTCAGGTGAGCTCCACCGTGGTGAAAGGTCGTGGTACTCGTATAAAGTATCACCGCTGTTAACAGGAGCAGCCGCTTGATCACATCCGCTCATAGCAAACAATGAGCAGCATATGAGCAGGATACAATTTCTTGAAGATGTTTGAAAAAAAGGCGAAGCCAGCATCGTTTGGTTTTATTGCGGAATGTACAAATTATTGGGGTTTGTCCGTCCGGCTGCATCCTGCACCTGTCACTGGCTGACGGGCAATGCAAATGCGATATAGCTATCACCGGATACGGTATTGATTTTACCGCCTCCGCAGGCGATAACAATGTATTGCCTACCGTTTACCGCGTATATGGCAGGTGTAGCAAAACCCGGCGCGGGGAGCTTTGTTTCCCATAACAACTTGCCGCTCGTTTTATTAAATGCGCGCAGTTTACCATCTTTTGCAGCGGCGATGAACAACAAACCGCCTGCTGTCACTACGGATGCACCATAGTTCTCCACGCCGGTGGGCTGTTTGGATTTACCTGCAAAGAAAGGATCATCACCGAGTGGTTGCTGCCATGCATAGTTACCGGTATTGAGATCAAGCGCGCTCAGACTGCCCCAGGGGGGCGATAAGGCAGGCAGTCCTTCTTTACTCAGGAATTTATTATAGCCCGTGATGGAATACGGTGAAGTGAAATGCGCATTTTGTCTTTGTTCCGCGGTGTCGATGTATTTCTTTGACTGGTCTGCAGTGTTGAGCACGAATGAAGCAATCGCTTTCCGTTGTTGTTCGTCGAGCTGTTTGAAAGCGGGCATCATGCGGCGGCCCGACTGCAGGAGGGTGTCGAGACCTTGCGCTGAGTATTTCGTGGAGGCATTAACGATAGACGGGAAATTGCCGGAACCCTTGCGTTCCGGGCCATGACAGGTCATGCAGTTCGCCTGGTAGATTCTTTTCCCTGCATCGAGATAGGTCTCATTGCTGGTAGCGTCTTGCTTTACCGGGATAGCTTGTATTACCCAGGCCATTTCATTGGCATTTACATAGAGTCTGCCTGTTTGCGGATCAAACGTAGGGCCACCCCACTCTGCTCCGCCGTCGAGCCCCGGGAACACCACGGTACCCTGCAGCGAAATAGGGTTGAACATATTGTCGGTCTTGTACGATAACCAGCGTTTGCGGATGTCTTCTTTCGATGAATCCGGCAGGTAAGGGTTGATATCTTTCTCTGTGAACAACTGTCGTACAAAGGGTGCTGGTTTCTGAGGTATCGGCTGTGTGGGCGATACCATTTCACCTGTAAGATCGGATTGCTGCGGCACGCTGGTCTCTGCTACTGGGAAAAGCGGCTTGCCGGTTTCCCGATCGAGCACAAAAACAAATCCGGACTTTGTAGTGACGACTGCCGCATCGGTGGGCTTGCCATCGTGCTGAATGGTAACGAGCGCAGGAGGCGAAGGAAGATCGCGATCCCAAATATCATGGTGTACTGTTTGAAAGTGCCAGATGAGTTTTCCGGTTCCAGCATCCAATGCCAGGACGCAATTGGCAAATAGATCGTCGCCGAGTCTTTTACCACCATAAAAATCATAGGAAGCTGAACCAGTAGAGGCGAAGAGGATGCCGCGTTTTTTGTCCAGACTAAATCCACCCCAGGCGTTGGCACCACCGGTATAGCGCCAGGCGCTGGTATCTTTCCAGCTTTCGAACCCTTGTTCACCGGGATGGGGAATTGTATGGAAGATCCAACGGCGCTTGCCCGTACGCACATCGAAAGCACGAATATGCCCGGGTGCTGCATGTTGTCCTTCATCTACCCGGCAACCGATCACGAGCAGATCATTGTAAATCGTGGGGGGTGAGGTAGCGGTGACAAAAAGATTTTTGAGGTCATCGCGATCAAGACCCAGGTGCAGGTCCAGTTTGCCACTGTCGGCAAAGTTCAGTATCGGTTTACCGTTACTGGCATCGATGCAATACAGATCGGAACCGGCTGTATAAAAAATTCTTTTGTCATCCTTTCCATCTGACCAGTAGGCCACAGCCCTGCAGTTGTTCATGATGAAAAAGGATCGCCGGCTTCCCTGCAACGTATCAAACGGATTGAATACCCATTTTTCTTTGCTCGTAGCCGCGTCGGTCGCAAACAATTTCATGCGCGGCGATACAGCGTAGAGAATGCCATCTACCACGATTGGATTGCATTGTATCTGCGAATGATTTGCTGTGTCGACGTCACCGGTATGGTATTCCCAGGCCACCTGTAAGCCGGTCACATTGCTGGTATCGATGCTGGTGAGCGATGAGTAGTGAATATTTTCCGTAGACCCTTTGTAGGTAGTCCATCCGGAATAATCCCCGGTTTCTGGTTGTTGACAGGCCACCACTGTTAGCAGCAAAACGATGATAAGATTGCGTAGGTTCATAAGCGTTAGAAGATGAATGCCCGCAGGGTTGCCGCAGGCATTCATGTATGGATGGGTTAGAATAAAATTCCTTTGTTACTTTTTTTGCGGAAAAAAAGTAAGCAAAAAAGCCGGCCGCCATCCCCGCCTGAATGATGTCAGTCGGGCAGGAATATCCAGCGTGATGGCGGCATCCCGCCCCGATGTAGCCTTTGCACTACTGTGACTTCAGCATCAGTTTTCATTCCATCGCCTCTAATGCAGTCGTTGATTTGGATTTGTAAATCGCGAAAATCAACGGCGAATCATTGCCTTCCCGACTATTTGAGTCTTTTTACTTCAGCATTATAAAATTTCACTGTTTCGATGACGTCGGGAACGCTGTTGTACCAATTGGATTCATGTTCGATGGACAGCATACCGGAGAATTTCTGGCGTTTCAGTTCTTCGAAGATGGGTGAAAACTTAATAACACCCTTGCCAACGGTTGTATCTGCCGCTTCTGTTTTATTGAATTCTTTGATGTCTTTGAAATGGACACCGTACACATGGCCTTCCAGTTTTTTCAGGCATTCAACAGGATCGAGCCCATTGCGGGCCCAATGACCGATGTCGGCACAGGAACCAATATTGGGGTGACCGGCCATTGCTGCCAGTACTGAATCGGGATGCCAGTAATTGTTGGGTTTGGGGTGATCGTGAATGGCTACTTTGATACCGTAGGCACCTGCCAAACTATCTACCGTACCCCATAATTTTTTAACAGGTTCTGCCGTGATATAACTCAGTTCAAATTCTTTCGCCAGCTTGAATGCATCATTCCATTCTTCAGCTGTTTGGGGTGAAATAACACCCATGGCCACCATTCTGATATTGTGCGACTTCATCAGCTCCTTGAGTTTATCCCGACCAGCCTGGGTCATCTTCACACCGAATGTATCTTTTGTATTCGCCCCAAGTGGCTGCCCCCAGAAAGCTTCAATGAAATGAATGCCGCAGCTATCCACTTTCTGCAAAGCCTGCTCCATTGTAAAAACGCGGAAGGTCCACATCTGGACACCCAGTTTCCAGTTATCCGTCACGGGCGAAACACTGTCTTTGGTCAGCGACGCTTCATTCGTTTTCGTAGCTGTTTCATTGTTGTTGCAGGAGATTGTTCCGGCAATGGCAGCAATGGCCAGCCAGCCGTACAGCATTTTTTTCATGAACATGTATTTTGTTGAAGAATTGAATTTACTCATTAGTTACCTCTGTCTCCGCAATTGAGCATTAAAAATTTAGCGCATAGAACATTAGAAACATAGAACCACATAGCTGTATCTACAGCATAGGCCACATAGGTAAGGATACAAGACTCCGTCTTATTTTACCGCGTTGGCGAGAATGCGGTTTACTGGTTTATCGCTATATACCAACACATCACCCAAACGAATTTCGTAAGCCGGATTTGGGTTTTCAATCGTGAATGAAACTGTATGATGCCCTTTTGGCAATGCGTATTGCCAGCAGAGTTCATGTCGCCTTGAAGTAAAACTTACCGGCAGCAAAACAATCTGCTCCTCTTGTTGATCAATCTTTACATGCGCGCGAAAAGCAAATGCATCCGTATTGCCCCATTTGGCCGTTTCCCCGCGGAGGACGAATCCAGTTCCGTCAAATTCAAAGTTGAGCTGTTTGCCTGGTTCTGTCCAGCTTAGCTTTTTTTTGGCTACAGGATACATGCCTGGAAAACTTTTTTCCATCTCCACCACTTTCGGTGCCTGCAAAGGAATGATCACTTTGTCGCCCGCTATTTTGCCTCCGTTTTTCTGAATATTCTCCAAAGCATGTTTCATTCCAATTGAATACACTTTATTCAATGACATCGTGGTGTATTTGAAATCGATGTCTTCGGCTTCTTTCAGTCCCATTTTCCAATAGGCCGGGATCTTTTCATACCCAAGCACCGCGCCCAGGATACCGTCGGCAGTGGATGGATTGCAATCTGCATCCTGTCCGCAACGCGTGGCGATCTCCAGGGTTTTGGTAAAATCGCCATTTCCATAA
Organism: Bacteroidota bacterium; assembly: GCA_028876035.1. Taxonomy (GTDB): domain Bacteria; phylum Bacteroidota; class Bacteroidia; order Chitinophagales; family Chitinophagaceae; genus JACMLD01. Next base: position 20,500 of record JAGWTK010000004.1, on the reverse strand, counting down.
AGCAGTCCGATGATAACATAGGCTGCATTTACTTTCGCATCGATATTGAACGGGGCGAAAACGCCATCCGGACAACCAATATCATTCGCCCATTTTTTTTGCACTTCCAACCAGGTTTGCTTCCAGTCGGAAGGATACTGTTTATGCCAGCGGATTACATCCGCCATACACTGGTAGAATTCGCTGGCCGGCGGAATGGTTTTGAGTGCTTCCTGAACGAGGTAATGTATGTCAGGGGATCGGAATGCCAGCGCATACATCGCGCCTACGTATACGCCGCCGTACCAGCCATCGCCATAATTCATGATATGGCCTATCTTTTTGCTGATGGCAGAAGCGGTATTGGGCATACCCGGACTCATCAATCCTGCGAAGTCCGCTTCGATCTGGTAATCGATACAATCTGCATGCGGATTGTTCTGCCATTCGCCACTGGCCGGTGCTTTGATGCCATTGAGAATATTGTAACGGGCGGCCTGGTTCGCATGCCAGAGCATATAACCCGCATGGGCAAACGCATTGGCAAAGGAATCAACCGGCGCATCCAAGCCGTACTTCTCGAATACATCTACAAAGGTTAGATCCATGTATAGATCGTCGTAGAGTCCCGGATTGTTAACCATCATCTCCTTCAAATAACCATTGTACCAGGTGAGCGGCTGGTAATCGCCGATAAAAGTTCCCTGGAATCCAAACTCGTAAGGACCACCAAAGGTTACGCCGATGGTTTGTCCGGCCCAGCCGCCTTTGATTTTATCTTGCAATGTTGCCTTACTGAAAGAAAGGGTATCACTGCTTTGTGTAAGCGCAGGTAGGGTAAGCAGGCTGCTAAAAAAAATGCTGATGATTTGCTTCATGTGCGAACGACTTAGCTGAGGGAATGAATCGAATGGGGGTTAGTCAACTTCCAATGCATCTTTATTGGGTATCGCCGGAAAATTTCCGTGGGGCTCCGACTGGTACCAGAATACCGTAGAAGCGATGTCATCCTGTAGCGGCAAATAACGCCCGCCTTCCCGCCAACCCAGCGCCTGAATGGTTACTTTCAGTCCTTTTTCGAAGCGAATGGGATCGGCAATATGCCAGCGGTACAGTCCGAAACGTTGTGATACGGCATAATGTCCATCGCCCTTGATCACCTGGTGCAAACCGGTATAGGGAGAACTGAACGGTGTGTAATTGGTTTCTTCCACACCGGCTGCATTGCGGGTACGGGTATCAAAATCATACGAACCGCAGAAATAATCTTCGGTGCCTGTGCCACAAATCGTTGGATAGTCGGTGTCGCCATCCATAAAAAACTTAATCTCTCCTTCGCCCCACCAGCCATTGTTGTGTACGCCCCATGCCATATAGGTTCCCACGTATTGTCCTTTGCCGTGAATACTATCCACCAAAACATAGTCTGTTTTATACGGCAATGGATTGACGCGGCGAAACTGTGCATGGAAATAACCAGCGTCGCCTGGTACTTCTGTCAATGTATAATCCACCTGGTAATATAATACCATGTCTGCATCCGCAATATTCTCCATGGTAATGCGGCATTTTTTTCTGAAGGGCATCGGCCAGTAACAATTGAATGCGCTGCCGGGATTTACACAAACCGCCAATGATTGCAGCGGTGCATATTGTCCCCATCCCATGCCAAAGAAATCACCCACTGGTACTTCAACGGATGGCGTGGTTTCATTGTCCCAATAAAAACGAAGAATCGAATACCGCCAGTTGCCCGTTGGTGTCATCCAGATATGTTGGATCGAACCGGGGCCGTCGATATCCGCAACTGTATAGGTTGTTTTTGCTTTGATCACCACGGAAGGACTTACTTTCCAACCACGACCGAGCTCACGTGAAGGACCACTGCCTGTACCGGTGGTGGCCATGCCGCCCTTCCCTTTTTCACCATTGAAATTTTCGGGACTGATGGACCTGGTTTTGGCGTCAGACAGGCGAAAAATATTTCCCATGTTGTTGTCGATGCCCTGGAATTTCTGGGCGGCTACCTGGAGTGACATGAATGCACCGATGAGGCAAAACAGACTTGCTTTTTGCATGATGAGAAAATTTAGGTGCCGTTGTTTCAGTACGGCTATGTACAGGTTATGAATGCAGTCTTTTCCTGAGTTCTTCCAGTTGCACGCCCAGCAGTTGCTGCGCCAGTGCTCGTAGCTTTTCATAGTCGCCCTGGAAATGACAGGTAGTTTGCCGGTACAGCGCCGTTCCGTTTGCCGGCAGCGCAAGGGCGGGAGATGACGACTCGATTTCAAAGAACGGCCCCATCTGGCTACCATCGGCCAGTGGTCCGTCGTTGTATGAATTGATCACGTCACCGCGATAAGGTTCCTTTTGTATTTCCCATTTGCTGTTAACGTAAGCGGAATCGCGTGCTATTTCAGGGATCACCACCGTGAGCACGTTTTTTTTGAAATCAAAAGCCGCCGCAATGGGTTTCGCAATTTTGGGGGAGATGCCGATCTTGCTGCGATATTTTCCGTCGCAGACAAAATAGACGATACTATCGGTCACCTGTAAACGCTGCGGAGGAACGGTACCGAAATAATTGCTGGTGATAAGCGACGCAGATTTCGGTCCGGGCACAAACGGAATCACCACGCCGGTTTCAGGACCGGGTGTAAACATTCCCAACAGCCAGACAGACAAAAGCCCTGTTTCTTTTTTCCAGGCATCCTTGCCGGTGTTGGTGACTTTGTTTTCTGTTTGAAAACCTACAAACGACAATCCGTTTGAAATATCGGAATGCAATATGCCGCGGAGGCTGTTGCGGGATAGTAAATGAATAGCGCGCTCAATGTGCACCGACAAAGGCGTGCCGCTAAAATTCTGCAAGGAAGCGTCGGTTGAAAAGATCGCTGATTCTTCGTCGGCCTTTTCTGTTTTCCAGCTGATGGTATCTATGAAAGCAGGCACCTGCCAGTGGCCGATATTGAATGAATCGCCGGGTTTGAAATAGATAGAATACTGCCCGCCTTCTGGTCCCATCCAGAAACGCTCTTCGCCTCCTACCGGGTTGAACTGGCGCCGCTTTTCGCCAGATGCGATCAAGTTATAATTGATCCATCCGAAGCTGATGCCGGTATCACCGGTTGCGGTGCTGGTCATCACGCGGCCCTGGTATTGCGCCGACAGCAAAACCCTGCTCATGCTATCTGCACTGCGGAGTTCAACGGTTTCGCCAGTATGTTGTCGCAGGAATTGTTTATCCCAGGCATAGCTGCCACGAACGGGTGAATCAACAGCAGCTTCTTTGGTGGTTGCGCTATTGCTGCAGGCCAGGCAATGCAGAACAATAACAGCAAGTATCGGTACCATTGCTGGTACGCCGGGAGATTTCATTGGCATCATCGTTTGGCAGGCTTGTGTTAAGCCTTTGCTAATATACGCTTCCCGGCGATGAGTTGAACGCTAATTTTTCAGTTTCACTCTTTCAAAAACATAGGCACCGATCTTTCTTCCGAGTGTAGAACCATTGTCGATGGCTTCACGAAAATGTATACCACCGTATAGCCGGCTGATGGCAGCTTCGTTGGCCGCATCATAAAAGGATGAATACGGTCGGTTCTCTACACCATAGGGTTTTTCTACATTGTCGAGATACGCGAATTTATCACCAAACAAGCCGGTAAGCACCACCGCAGATGCATTGGAGATAACACTATGACCGCTGGGATATTCGGGGAATGGCGGCGTTTGAAGGATGGGATCCCAGTTGGGCTCCATCAGGGTTTGAATAGCGGTTACCGGGCGAATGTAATTCACCTTGTATTTTATATCCCAGCAGGCGATAAAGGCGTCGAAGAGGGCGACCGAAACCATACTATAAGCGGCCAGTGCCGGCACCAGGGGCTGCTTTGAGGTAGTGACAGCAACGCGGGTAATGCCCATCCAATGCCCGCCCGGCGAGATTTTTTTGATACTGTACATCAGGTGACCAACGGTTCGGGTGGCAAAGGGATTGCAATCCCAAAAATTAGCGATCCAGGTTTGATCTTTTGTGAGACTTTTTTTTGTGTTATACACTTCTTTGCATGCCTCCATAAATGCCGGGGATTTATACGCCACCGGTGCAGGAATCTCAAATTGATCGGGTTTGGTTAGAACCATTGGTCGAATCTGGTTCCAATAGGGCTCGATGGCTTCCATGTAATCCGGGGCTGTCTGCTGCCAGGTGCCGGGTTCTTTGGAAGGAGTAAACCTTGGCAACGTGCGGGTGCGGCCATAATTATCGGCCTTTGCCCAATCCATTATCTTTTCGCCGATCGCTTTTCCAAAAGCTTCGGAACGATTGCGCACGGCTATATCTACCCGACTCTTTTGATTGGAATTTTTCGTTTGTTTGATCCACTCCTGCTCAAAAATATCTTTTGAAAAAACCAGGGCGGTCGCCACTGTATGAAAGGCTGCCATCCCGGCGGTTTGCCAGTCGTATTTTAATCCGGCTTCGGGTAGGGGCAACGACTGCAAACCATTGAGCTGACCAGCATAACTATGGTAGGCCGGATCGGCAAAGCGGGCTGCTTCATAAAACGCGATCATCGAATAGGCATAGTCGCGGCTGGCAATCAACGGTGAGCTGATATCATGTATCATCACATCGGTAAGTGCCTGCATGCATTTGCCCACCATCGCCGCATCTTTATATTGGGCGCGCGCGCCATTCAGGAGCAGCAGCAAACAAAGCAGCTTAATTAATCTTAAAAAACTGTAACGCATCATTATTATTTCCTACGATGATATAATTGCCGGTCTTCAGCATTCTCCGCGCGTCTTTAGCAGTATGAAAACTGGTATTCAGCAATGTTGTATAAGTGTGTTGCTTTGTGCCTGCGAGCACCAGTCCCTTTCCCGCATCATAGCGTCCCCATTCTGCGCGAACCGCATAGTTGTTACCTGTCAGCAATAGATCAGCGATCCCATCGTGATTTACATCGGTTACAAGGATATCCCGAACCGGAAAGGCCTGTGCTTCGATTCCAAACGGGAGGAATGCAAACCCGGTATCGTGGTTCAGGAATAATCCCGAGCGGAACTCTTCTGCTGAGAGATGGGTGGCTTTCTGCCATTGATCATCGTTGAAGATATCTTTCACGGTTGCATCTGCATAGGCTTTGTACGAAGGGAACTTTGTTTTGAACGAAGGCAGCTGGTCCAGCAGCTCATCCCTCGACAACATCGGGTAACTCTTACCTTGAATAAAGTAGCTGGTGATGGCATCAATCGTTCCGTTATTGTCCAGATCAGCAGCATCTACCGTAACCGGTTCAGCAGCGCTGGGTTTTATCTGGCTGTTGAGGCCGTGGTTACCCGCGATGATATCCGGTCTGCCATCGCCGTCGGCATCTGTGATAACGATACGACTCCACCATCCGGAAGAATGCGCGATCGCTTTCGATGCGGCAGTTTCAAAATAAGGTGCTTTCCCCTTACCATACAATATTGTCACGGGCATGTATTCGCCGGCGATCACCAAATCCAAAACACCGTCTTTGTTCATATCACCTACAGCAGCCGTGGCGATCATGCCGGGTGTTTTCAATGCGGGGGGTGTTACGTCTTTGAATACGCCGTGATCGTTCTCGAATAAATAACTCCGGGGCGCAATCGGATAGGCACCGGTACTCACCTGCGAACCCCGAAAGATATCCAGGTCGCCGTCGCCGTCCATATCAAACGCGACCACCGACCCGCCGGTATAACTTGTTTCAGGCAAAACATTTTCTTTATAACTGAAATGCCCTTTCCCATCGTTCCAATAGATATGATCCTGGAAATTGCTTTCATTGCCGCCATTCATCACATATAAATCCATGTCACCGTCGCTATCGAAATCGCCAAACACGGCATCGGTCGATTCAAAGCTTGCATCAGGTCCAAATACTTCCTGCTCCAGCTCTGCAAATTTTCCGTCTCCGGTATTGACGAAAATCCCACCTGGTTCTCCTTTCGCACCACCCGCAAAAAAGTCTACCAGTCCGTCTCCGTTCACATCGGCAGCAGCCAGTGCCGGACCATTTCTTGAGAACTGGTGGGGCAACAAGGGCTCTCTTTTAAAATCATTGTAGTCATCTTCAATATGTGTGAAGACAGGCTTCTCCTGCACGAGTTCGGTGAACAGCGGGGCAGTCATTGAATGTTCTTGCGTTTTTTCCTGCGCAGCAGCCATATCAACCACCAGGGTTTGGTTGACGGCTACCTTTGTGAGTAACTGTGTCTTCTTTCCGTCGGGCCACTGCACGAATACATCTACATCACTGCGCTTGCCCAGGCCGAATAGAAGGCAGGGTTCGGAGGCCGACTGGAATCCATGTGTCAGTTCCATTTCCTGGATTTGTTTGAACCCGTCTGCAGCAGTGACCAGCACTTTTGCCCCGATGCCGAAGGTATTGCCTCCGCTGCCTTTCAATCTTACTTTCAAAAAATTATGCTTCAGTGTTTCGGCGTGGTTCTCCCATACAAATGCCGTTTTGTTGGTATTATTCACCACGAGGTCCAGGTCTCCGTCTCCATCCAAATCCGCATAGGCAGCACCGTGAGAAAGTGAACTGATGTCCATGCCCCACTCCTTACTCGTATTGTCAAAACTTCCGTCGCCTTTGTTGTGGAACAGGTAATTCTTTACATCGGAAGAGGGCATCTTGAGCACCATGCTATATAAATCCGGTTGTGTTCCGGCTGCCCTCGCTTTTTTGATTTCTTCCGGCACGATGTATTTGAGGTAATCCAGGTTGGTATAGTCGCGCATGTATCCATTGCTGATGAACAGGTCCTGGGAGCCATCCAGGTCGTAGTCGCCGAAGAGAGCCGACCAGCTCCAGTCGGTATTGGAAATTCCCGCCAGTTGTCCGAGCTCCTGGAATTCAACATTGGCACCCTGTTGCGTGGCTACATGGAGCATGTTGCGCATATACTGGTAATAATAACCATGACTGATCAGCATCTGGAAAAAATCGTATCCGTCCGGTCCTTTCAATAATTTCTGACGGCGGTTGTCCTCCGGGAGCATGTCCAGCGTGATGAGATCGGTCATGCCATCGTTGTTAACGTCTCCGGCATCGCAGCCCATGGAAAATTTAGAAGTATGACCCAAAAAATTGCTGGCCGACTCTTTGAAGGTGCCGTCGTGCTGGTTGATGTAGAGATAGTCGTCTTCATCGTAGTCGTTGCTCACGTACATATCGGGCCATCCGTCGCGGTTGAAGTCGGCCACGGAAACACCCAGTCCAAAACAAATTGGATTTCCGATGATCCCTGCGTCTGCACTAACATCGCTGTAGTGCCCGTTGTCATTCCTGAACAGTTTATCGCCTGCCAGTGAATCACGTGCCGATTTCATCCAGGCAACGTCAAAGTTCCGGTAGCGCTTGATGGAGTGATTGAGTACAAACAGATCGAGATCACCATCTCTGTCATAATCGAAAAACACGGCTTGCGTCGACTGGCCTTTATCATCTACTCCATAAGCTGCCCCCATTTCCTTGAAGGTGCCGTCGTGCTGGTTGATGAAGAGCAGGTTTCTGCGCTCTGCTTCTTCGCCGTTGCCGGAACGACAGATATACACATCCAGCCAGCCATCGGCATTCACATCGGCCATGGTAACACCTGTCTTCCAGCCAGCTGCTTTTATTTTTGATGAACTGGAAATGTCTTCGAAAGAAAGATGGCCCTTGTTAAGATAGATTTTGGGTTGATCGATATTGGCCGTGAATACCAGGTCGGGTAAGCCATCGTTGTTCAGATCGCCGGCTGCTACACCGCCGCCATTGTAAAAGTATTCGTACGCGAGCACGTTTTGCCCCGGGGATTCGCTGATACTGTTCTGAAATTTTATTCCTGATTGTTTCCCGGGCACAAGGGTAAACAAAGGTTGAGCCTGCGCTCCAAAGCAGGAAACAAGCAGCAGCAAAAAGCCAGTCCTCATAAGTGTAAATATCCAAAAAAAGCAGACACGAAACCCATGAAGCTTCTGCAAATGCTATTTGTCAAAGTAGTTTTAACGAATTTAATCACAGCAAATACCAGTAGCGGCCTGGTTGAAAGGATATAAACGCATGCAGGCGACGCAGAAGGCGCTTACTTCTTTCGATGAATTGCCGCAAACAATCGCCTGGGTATATCAATGGTGCTGCCGATTCCAGCTTTGTCATCCCATCGGAGTTTGTTAACATATTTCTTTGGCGTCATTCCGGTAGCATCGTGCCGCGCATCAAAGCTCTTTTCGCTGCGTGGATTTCTCTTGCCCACGGCCGTTCCTGCCTGCCCGCCCTGGAAGGTCATCTTCCTTCCTGTGATTGGGTTAATGCCTGTCGCCTTCCAGGTTTTGCCTTTTGCCGTAGCACGTTCAATTTTAAATTGTGCCATAGTTTCATTATTTATCGCTCCAGTTTTTCTCCATCTTTTTGTACGCCTTTCTGGACACCGTGGAATTCTTTTTCTTCCGGCTTATCCCTTTTTTCTTTCGGGCATTGATGTTATTCACCAGCGAATTCTTAACGCCCAGCTTATTCGTCTTTGATTTCGTTGTAGCCATATCGTTTTCTAATAAACCGACAAACGGTATGCCGGTAGATTGTTCAAAAAAAACAACATGCAGAAAACGAAAGCTTGCACAAGCCCGGAAAAGAAGTCTTCAATCGATGAAAGTGTAGAACAGGACGAACAGGTACAGCGGCGCAGAACGTTCAGTGCGACTTAGCTGAAAGTCGCTGGATACAATTTTGGAGGGATCGGAAATTATGGTAGCTGCCTTTCCAAACATTCCCCTTATCAGCAGTTTTCTGAAATGGTTCTTTGTCTATCCCACCCGGATACCAGTCGCCCCACTGGTGATCGATCAGGTACAATTTTGTGTAGGTCCATAGCTGCTGAAACTTTGCAAAATACTGGTGCGGATCGTTTGGAAAGTAGCCGGCCATCATGAGCAATGCATTCAATCCTTCCGCCTGTGCCCACCAGTTTTTACTGTCGTGGATAATGCGGATTTTCTTCTCCCCACGGAAATAATAGCCCTCGTCATAAAAACCTCCGACGGTGCTATCCCATCCGTTTTCGATGGCGTGATCCATCATACGTTTTGCCTTGCGCAGGGTGAGCGGATCGTCTTTTATTCCTAATGCGTCGGCTGCTTCGAGTAAGAGGTAGGCCGTTTCCACATCGTGCCCAAAAGAAACATGATCGAGGTAGTGATGGGCAAGTATGCATTGTTCAGAAGAATCGCGGTACGACACCGGCTTCCAGTCTGGCGTAAAGAATAAGATGAGATGTCCTTTTGGATCCGTGATGCGGTCCCTTATCAATACAAACATTTCACGCAATCGCTTTTTCAGCAGGGGATCCGGCCAAACGCCATACAATTCTGTAAAGGCCTCCAGCAAATGAATGGAGCTGTTTTGATCTTTATAACCAGTTTCTGCCAGGGAAGAGGTAGTGGCCGTTCTTTGTACCGGGCGGCCTTTTGCATCCAGGTGCTGGAAATAACCCAGTAGCCTGGCATCATGGCTATGCATTTCCAGCCATTGAAATGTTTTGATAGCGAGATGGAGTGCAGCGGTATCTTTTGACACACGATAATAAGCCGCCAATCCATAGATGGCAAATGCATTTCCATAAGCTGTTTTGTCGCCCAGTCCGGATGCTTTGGTTGTTCCATCCTGTTTGTATTCTGATGGAAACCCGCCGTATTGCTTGTCCCAGCAATGATCCCGCAGAAACAGGAAACCCCGCCTGGCCGATTCGAGGTAGTATATTTTCTCCGGATAGATTTCCGCCGCCCTTGCATTGGACCAAACATGCCTTGCCTGGGTAACGATCATTTTATCCTGGCCAGGAAGTCGTGTACCATCGAATGCAAAAGCGCTGAGAAAACCGCCGTAACTGGTATCTACTGATTTTGGATACCAAACGTTCAGCAATTCTTTTTCCAGCGACGATTTCATTTCGTCCGCGATCTGTTGTTTGATATTTTGTGCGCAGGTGTTGATGGCGCAGCAAAAAAACAGGCATACTAATGGCAAACAAGCTAATTTCATGGAGCAAGCATTACCTGAAAAAATCCGGCAGTCTGCCAACAGAATGAAGAGCTACCGTTACCATTTTCTATTGTTTTGTATACTGGCTGGCAATACAACGATGCGGGCCCAGTTGGTCCGTTTTCGTGATGAAATTTATCCCGATGTGACGGTATCGCGTAACCATTCCTATAAAGCTACAATACCCGCGGGCACGAAAAAAAAATATTACCAGTATGATTGGTACGAAGCCAGTGCGGATACGGCCCGGAAACGGCCCTTCATCATCTGGCTGCATGGCGGAGGATTTAAATTTGGTAAAAAGACTTCAGCAGGCACGCCTGTATGGAGCCGCAGTTTTGCCAGGAGGGGATATGTATGCGCTGCGATCAATTACCGGCTGAGTAAGAAACATCCGTTGAAAGATTTTGGCGATCTGGCAGAAGGGTGCATGGATGCCATCGCTGATACCCGCGAAGCAATTGCGTTTTTTAAAAAGAACTGCGATAGCCTGCGCATTGATACAACGCGGATTTTCCTGGGAGGTAACTCTGCCGGTGGCATGATTGCCCTGCAATCGGTATACAGTAGCCCGGCGGAAATGGCTGCCCTGATTCACCGGGGTGATAGTAATCTTTTGCCTGCGCTTCACAATCCCGATCAAATTGCCGCAGCCATCAGTTGCTGGGGTGCTTTGTTTGATCTGCGTTGGCTGCAAAACAGCCGGGTTCCTTTTGTGGCTGTGCATGGAAGCCGTGACCGGGTGGTGCCGCCCGACAATGGTAAGGGGCTGCTTTTTGGTGGTATAGCACTCAACCGTATGGCCGATTCAATTGGGCTGCCGCATGCATTTCATTTGTTCAACAATGTGGGGCACGAATTGCAGAAACACTTTAACCCACTGTTTGCGGGCAGGCCGGCAAAGCGCCGCTGGGAAGAGGCCGGACGATTCATTGCCCTATTTTTGTACGACCAGTTTTTCAGAAATGGCCAACAACCGGGATAGTAAAATACGCCACTGAAAAATTTTGAACAACGGAGCCACAGGAAACGATTATATTCATTCGTAAATCGATTGCTGGTATGAAAAAAATCCTCGTTTGGGCATGGCCGTTATTTGTGCTGCCCTTTTTTTCTCAGGCCCAGTTCCTGGGCGCTTCACCCGATTACATAAAGGCCCTTACCCCGCAGTGGAAGGGAGAGCGTTTTGCCGATGGCCGCCCGAAGGTGGCCGATGATCTGCTGGAGCACCTGAAGGATGCAACCCTCGAACAGATCTGGGGATTTTTGGGAAGAAAGGGGTTCCGCAACCAGCTAGAAAAGGATTGGATCATTCTGAAACCGGGCGAAACCATGGTTGGTCGTGCAGTGACAGCGCAGTTCATGCCTTCACGGCCCGACCTCGATTCGCTGGTGCGTTCACTGGGCAGAGCAGAGGGACGATCGCAGCGCGGTGGTAACAATATCTGGCCTATCGACATACTTACAAAGGGAGATATCTATGTAGCCGATGGGTTTGGTAAAGTAAAAGATGGCACCCTGATCGGATCCAGTTTAGGCAATGCGGTATATGGTAAAACCGGGAAGGGTGTGGTGTTTTATGGATCGGTGCGGGATATGCAGGAATTGAGAGACACGAAAGGTTTCAATGCCTGGGTAAAGGGACATGACCCTTCCTATATTAAAGACATGACGCCAACGGGTATTAATACACCGATCCGGATCGGACAGGTGACGGTCTTTCCCGGTGATATTGTTTTTGCCAACGAATACGGTGTGGTGTTTATCCCTGCCTATCTCGTAGAAGAATTAGTAAAAGAATCGGAACTGGTGGGACTGCGCGATGAATTTGAGCGATACATGCTGCAGTTAGGTAAGTACCCGTCCGGACAGGTGCATGGCGACTGGAATGAAACGATGAAGAACGAATTCCGCGCCTGGGTAGCGAAGTATCCAAAAAAACTGGCAGTATCCAACAAAGAAATCGAAGAATACCTTTCGAAAGAAGGCCATTAATTGAATGATTGAAAATCCGGCACAATGTTGCGCTTTGCATTTATAATTGCGTTTGTAGGTAGCTGTTACCTGCCCTTGAAATTGCAGGGACAAACCATTTCAAAAGAAGAGCTTGTTTTTCTTACCAGCGAATGGAAGGGCGAACGTTTTGCGGATGGCCGGCCAAAGCTGCCGGACGATTTACTCGAAAGAGCCAGGCATATTAATATCGACGATGCCTGGACGGTATTGAAAAACGAAGGCTATACCAACCAGTTTGAAGGCGATTGGAAAACGGTTAACAACACCCCGGTAGTGGGCAGGGCCGTTACAGCTGTATTCATGCCCTCGCGCCCGGATGTAGAAAAAAATATCAAAGCGAAAGGCAGCAAAGAAGGCAGAAAGGGTAATACCAATTCCTGGCCTATCGAGACACTGGTGAAAGGCGATGTATACGTAGCCGATGCATTTGGCAAAGTGGCGGGCGGCACACTAATGGGCTCAACCCTTGCAACAGCCATATTCAGCAAGAGCGGCAATGGCGTTGTATTCAACGGGGCCTGCAGGGATTTGGGCGAGATACAGGAGATGAATGGCTTCAATGCTTTTGTCCGTGATTTTCATCCTTCATTTTTGGAGGAGATGGTGCTCACCGGTTTGAATACACCTGCGCGGATCGGACACGTCATGGTGTTACCCGGCGACCTGGTACTCGGTGTGCGCGAAGGCGTTTTGTTCATTCCCGCGCATATGGCCGAACAGGTCATCAGCACCGCAGAGTTTGTAATTCGTAAAGACAAGTTTGGATTTGAAATGGTACGCACCGGCAAGTATTCAACGGGACAGATCGACAGCCAGTGGACCGATGAGATCAAGAATGCTTTCTTACAATGGCTGCAGCAACACCCTGAGTTGGGTAAAATGACAAGAGCTGAGTTAGATGCGCTCATGAGCAAGCGCACCTGGTAAGTATGCTTGCAAGGACTGAAACAGATTCTATTATTACGCATAAACAATAACGGTGAATAAGACTTTCTATAAAGCCCTCTTGCTGGTAGCGGCTATTTGTTTACTGGCGGCGCTTGTTCTGACCATCTCCGGAAAACTGCTGATAGCCGGCCCCTTGTTTATCGGCTTTTTTGTAGCGATGGGCCTCGGCTTCCGCGGTTACGAACACCTGAAGGGCTTCACCTACACTGCCATGATTTTTGCAGCCGTAGTTACGGCGCTGTTTTACCCGGGATCGTTTATCAGTTGGAATGGCTACCAGTTGTCGGGGTTAATAAAGCCTTTGATCCAGGTGATCATGTTTGGCATGGGCACTTCAATGGGATTGGGCGATTTTGCCGGTGTGGTAAAAACGCCCGGTGGCGTAGTGATTGGCGTAGTATCGCATTTTATCATCATGCCGCTGATTGGTTTTACGCTGGCCAGTGTAAGTGGGCTGCAACCTGAAATTGCAGCAGGGATAATATTGGTAGGCTGTTCACCGAATGGAACTGCGTCTAATGTAATTTCTTACCTGGCAAAAGCGAACCTGGCATTGTCGGTAACCATTACCGCTGTTTCAACCTTGCTTGCACCTTTTGTGACGCCGTTACTGATGAAATACCTGGCCGGCGCATTTATCAGGATAGATGCGGTTGCGATGATGTGGGATATTTTGAAAATGGTCATCTTCCCCATTGCCGCGGGTATGTTGTTCAACTGGCTGCTGCACGGAAAAGCGAAATGGCTCGACCAGGCGATGCCCATCCTGTCGATGCTGGGCATTGCATTCGTTATTGTTATCATAACGGCCGCTGGTCGCGATAACCTTTTAAAAATCGGTCCGCTGCTTATCCTGCTCGTACTGGTGCACAATATTTGTGGTTATACACTGGGCTATTTTACCGGCCGCTTGTTTAAAATGAGTGAGCGCGATTGCAGAACCATTGCCATAGAAGTAGGCATGCAAAATGCGGGCATGGCATCCGGGCTCGCAAAAGAGATGGGAAAGATGGTGACAGTAGGACTGGCTCCTGCCGTGTTTGGCCCGTTGATGAATGTTACCGGTTCACTCCTGGCTTCTTATTGGCATCGCAAGCCGCCGGTAGAGGATAAACAGACATTGGAAACTACTACTACCTGACTTCAAATTCCAGGATTTTGGTGTTGGCGGTACCATCTGCAGCAAGTGCCTGTATAACTACTGCATATTTTCCTTTTAGATCGGAAGAATAGAACTTTATTTTCTTTGCGTCGCGGAGAAGGTTGATGTTCGGCTCCCAGAATAACAAGCTTCGCGTATCGGGCAGGCGACTGTTGCGCGCTGCATCGGTTTCATACGCCGGCGAGTAGAACTGGCGTTGCCGCTGCAATCCGTCGAATTCCACTACCACTGCACTCCTGTCAAGGTCATAGCCAGCCAGGTCGCCGGCATAGGTTTGAAAGCTAAGTAATCCTTCACAGACCAATGGCCCCAGGAAATATTTGTGGTTGTTGACATCCACCTTTTTTATCCTGAGCGGATCCATATTCATAATCTTTGTATGATCGGTCGCGGGCACCCCGTCGATCAATACCAATGGTGGATTGTCGAAAAACTCCTTGAAGGCGCCGTTAACGGCAAAAAAAGTATAGCGTCCGTTTTCTTTCTTTGTTTTCACCGTCGTGAGCAATTCACGAACCACTTCTTCCATGGTTACAAATCGTGTGTAGTCATCGAGGTAAAATGATTTGTCGGGTAACCCGTAGAAACGCAGGCTGTCCGACTCAGGCATTGGCTGAAAGCTCACTTTCTTTTTTTCGGTTTCGTAGGCATTGTCAACCTGTACCGCAATGCTGCGCTCCAACAACGCATCTTTTAATTCCGGCAGTGGTTTCCATTGTTTTTCCGGAAGAGGTCCGGGAACTTCAGCAAAACTATTGCCGGGTGTAAATTTATAATTGGAATCAACGGGGTTTACGGGTGTAATAACCAGTTCATGGTTGCCGTAGAACGGACGCAGGGGAAAATGCAGCACGCCATTACTGTTCGTAAGTGCGATGCTTGCGTCAAAGCGTTCACCCGGCACCGTTAGCATAAATGCCAGTCCGGCCGGAGCAGGCTTTCCGGTTATACGCTGTTGCATGGTTCCGCTTACCACGGGTCCTTCCAGCTCTGTAACAAAATTGAAAAAAGGTTGCTTGTCGCCCGGTGTATCTTCCCATTTGAACCGGCGCCAGCCGCGCGTAAGCATGAGATCGTCCATTAATTTCTTTGCGGCTTCACTGGTATCGGTACAATATGATGGGGAGATTGTTGATGGTACGGTACATTCTGATTGAAGCAGCCACCAGGCCCGCATGTCGGTGTACGAAAACGGCAGAAGTGAATCGATACGAAAAGCAGCGATGGAGATGCTGCTGCTGATTTTTTCATTGCTTGCAGTTGGCTGGAGACGGATATTTATTTCACTGCGCGGATCGTAAACAGGTTTGTCTGCAGTTGCCGCCAGGATACTTCTGTCTGCTGCCGGTTGGAACACGAGTCGTTCGCACAATGGTTGACGACGATCGTTGAACAGGGTCAGCCGGGTGATGCCTTCTCCCAGGCTGTCTGCAGGTAATGTGCAAACCGCTTTGCCTTCAGTAAGGGTGAGTGCCTGCAGCCATTTCAACCGCTGGCGGTTATGCGCAAGCAGGTAGATGGTCCGTCCGTCGAGCTGCGCACTGCAACTAAGCATCACCGTTATAGCACCCTGGTTGCTGCGCGCTACGCGCATCGTCGCCCCCTGGTCAAATGCGGCCGGCAGATCCTTGCTGAAGCTGGTATCAGCAGTTTGTATAAGAAAATGATACTGCTTTTCTTTTTGCGGCTGGATATTTACCCGCCCGAATCCTTGTTCTGATATATTGAACGCTGCCAGGGTATCGTTACCATCCGCCACGAGAAATCCCTTGCCGGTAACAGGCATGCCGTAGCGGTCGGCGAGTTCCACAGCTACTTCCGATTTCAGTCCGCTTACCAGGTCACCACCTTCCGGGAAAATGCCCAGTGTTAAAAAATTACGCCCTGGGGCGGACTGGACCGGTTCCCGCAGTGTATTGGCAATGGTAATCGTTTGGCGGAAAAATTTATCGGCACCATCGTTTTGCATTCGGGCGGTGTAGGCGCGGAGGCTATAGGTTCCGGATGGCAGCGAAGCCGGCAGCATGAACGAGCCGTTGCCCCTTCCTTCGCTGAGTGCAATCTTTGTTTGCTGAACAGGCTTGCCGTCTCCATTGATAATTTCTACATACAGTACGCGGCTCAAAGCCAGCGGGCGATGTGAAGCAGCATCAGTTACAAAGGCACTAAACCAGCACAGTTCCCCGGCAAAATAGAATTGGCGGTCTGCATGCAGGAAAACTTTTTCCTGCAGGTGATTGGTTTGATATTGCTCAAATTGTTGCCGCAATAGATCTGCTTCATTGGCTTGTGCGCGAAGCAATACCGGCAACAGCAGGTACAAACAACCTATAAAAAGCGGGTGCTGCTTCATATTACCAGAATGAGGGCTTTTGATTGGTTCCGCCGCTGAGCCGGCAATCGAGACAAACTTTTTTTGCCACCATGAGCGGACCACCGGATATAAAATACCAGGGGGCATAACTGTCATCGGGCATGGAAATCGTGGTAAAATTGTTTGGATCCCTGTCAACCGCCCTGGTTGAACACGCATAATTTCCTTTGAAATTGATCCAATTGCGTAGTTGGAGATGATCGATAAAAATACGTTGCTCCTGCACGGTGCCGGCACTCAGATAGCCCACCACCGGTTCGGCAGGATTGGAAATGCAATGGATATTCCCCTCCAGTTGCGATGGCTGCAAGTCGAATAGTGTCCCCAGTTTTTGCGAGTTCTTCTGTATGGTTTGCCAATAGAAATACTCCGGTGCGGTGAGCGCAAATTGTCGCACCAAAAAACTGGCCCGGTGCGCAAGCGTAGAATCGTCCTGCCTGAAAAAGCCAATGGGCTGCGCGGCAACCCGGTCTTCACTCAGCGAAAGCGTGTTGGCAATCAGCACATCGGTGGAGTAGCTGGTAGTATAACAAATACTGGCCAGATCAGAAAAATCGAGCGCATACACCTGGCCATTGCGATAGCCCCAGGGTGTTTGCAACTGCGACTGGTATTCCCAGGTTTCAATAAACTGCCAGCGATAAAATTGTGTGGCACCGGTTGGATCGTGCGTGTTCACAAAAAGGTTCACGCCTTTTTCATCCTGGTTCCAGGTTACGCTGTCGATAGCAGGGGCCGCCTTGGGTTTAACGAGGTCGGATTCATATTTTTTCCCGTCTGCCGTATTAATGATCAGTTTGTATTGTGTATTTACGCTTAGATTCAGCGGAGCGCTCGAATAAGCGCCCTGGTTTCCTGTAGCAGTCAACGGAAAGTTTGCACCGGCGGCCGACTGTATGCTAATGGTTGCTCCATCCTCCGGTCGTGTGAGCACTGTATCATACAGGTTTCTTGTTCTGGAAAGTAAAATAGTGGTAATACCACCATTAGCTGTGTTGATAGCACCATCTACCACGAGGTAGTTATCACCTTTAATGAGTACAACGGGCTCGTAGGGTTTACGGCATTGGAACAACAGTGCCAACGTGCCGGTTAACGACAAAAAGAAGGCAGCATATAGTTTCTTTCTCCTCATCAGAACCGGATGTTATAGGTTACGAATGGGATGGCAGTTCCAAAGATTGACAACTGGTATCCCCTGATTTTTCCGTTTTCCTGCACGAAGTACACGGAATACGGATTTTGACGGGCAGTCAGGTTGTATACGCCGAAGGTCCAGGTATTGTGGAAGCGCTGCTTCAACCGATGGTTTCCTTCTATGTTGAAAGAAATGTCTGAACGGAAATAATCCGGGATACGATACTGGTTTCTTTCGGAATATAGCAATGAGTTCACGCCACCGAGGGTGAAGACACCGATGGGCAAAGTAATGGGCCGGCCTGTGCTGTACACCATGTTCAGCGAAAGACTGTACCGGTGCGAAAAGCGATAGTTACCGATAAAATTCACGTTGTGGGGCTTATCGAAACTGGCGGGATACCAGGCACCCTTGTTCACCGTTTCCCCGGCGTCAGGATCATTTGCCTGTAGAAATGTGCGGGAGTAGGCGTAGCTCAACCAACCGTTCAATCGACCTTCATTTTTCCTGATGAGCAACTCAGCACCGTAGGCTTTACCACGTGTGCTCAGCACATCGGTTTCGATATGACTGTTCATCAGCAATTGTGCGCCGTTTTTATAATCGAGAAAATGGTTGGTTTGTTTATAGTAAACTTCCACTGAAGTTTCGATGCTGTTGTTCCTGAAATTGCGGTAAAGTCCAAGTGATAGTTGCTTTCCCTGCTGCGGCCGGATATACGGATCGCTGAGCTTCCAGGTATCGGTAGGCGAAATATTGACGGTATTGGTGAGCGAATGAACGTATTGCTGCAGCGTGTTGAAACTAAGTTTGAGTGAAAGGCTGTCGTTTATCGCGTAGCGAAGCGAAACCCTGATTTCCGGGGCCTGGTAGGTTTTGATGAATGCCCCGGAACCGTAATTGGTCTTCCCTGAAATAGTGATCGTGTCTCTTGGCAATCCCGGCAAATAGGAATTGATGGTTTGTGGCCCGATATAGCTGAACATTGAATACCGAATACCTGCATTAAGGGAGAGATTATCGGTTAGCGCATACTGGTCACTGATATAGAGGGCAGATTCCAGTCCGCGCTGGCGGCTTAGCGTATTGGGGGTAACGATGGATTGGTCATTGAGGGGAGTAAAGGATCCTGGCTGCAGCTGGTAATAGATACTATTGACACCGTAACTTAAGATATGACGGTTGTTAGGGGTGTAATTGAAGTCGGCCCGGAGATAAGATTGTTGGATAGCAAAACCAAGTTTGAATGCATTGGTTTTGCTGGCCTCACTGCGGATATCGTATTTATATTGATCGATGCCTGCCGTGATAACGGTATTTGAACGGTTACTAAAAACGTGTTTCCATTTTATGTTTGCGTTGCGGTTGCCGTAGCGGTAGACGGTATCATTGTTTAAATTGAACCGGTCGTTGCTGAGATAGCCCGTTAGGTACACGGTATTCTTGTCGTTAATCGTATGTGTTACGCGAAGACTGATATCGTCAAAAAAGGCCCGGCTGTTTTTGTAGGCATCGTTCGGCACGGTGTTCAGCAGCCAGTTAGAATAGGTGGTACGGAAACCAGCGATGACAGAGGTTTTCTCTTTTACCAGCGGGCCCTGGATCATCAGCTTGCCGGTAAGCGGACCGATGCCGGCTGAACCGGTCCACTGCTTTTTGTTGCCGTCCTGCAGCGAAACATCCAGCACCGATGAAAGCCGGCCGCCATATTTAGCAGGTATCGCGCTTTTGTATAACTCGATACCTTTCACCACATCCGGGTTAAAGGCAGAGAAGAACCCGAAAAGATGGCTGGGATTGTAGATGGTAGCGTCGTTAAACAGGATCAGGTTTTGATCAGCAGAACCTCCCCGCACATTGAAGCCATTGCTCGCTTCGCCGGTGGAAGTGACGCCGGGAAGCGAGAGTACTACTTTCAGAACATCTGCCTCCCCAAACACGACGGGTACCTGCTTGATCGATTTGATCGTGAGCTTGCTGACGCCCATTTGCAGGCTGCGTGTATTAGAACGGCGTTCTGCCGATACAATAACATTTTTCAGGCTGCTCACGGCTTCCTGGAGTTCCACATCCAGTTTGCCATCGCCGTATACAATAAGCTGCCGCCTGGCGTCTTTCATGCCGGCACTGCTAATGGTGACGGTGTGCCGGCCTTTGGGGATGCGCAGGGAATAATAGCCGTATTGGTCGGTGTTGACACCTGTCGACGGAGAATCCAGCGCAACGGAAGCAGCGATGATACTTTCACCGGACTTGGCATCCCGCACATAACCCGCTAGTGTAGCCGAAGTTTTGCCATCGCGGTTTCCTTTTGTGCCAATCTCATATAGTTTATTGTCTGCTACCGATTTCAACCTCGTTTGCGCCACTGGTTCTTCGGGACTGAGGGCTGGCAATGGCGGCGTAGCAGTACCAGGGTTGAACAATCGTTCCGGCAGACTTGTGCGAACGATGAATCGCCTGGTGATATAAACCTGGTTACGCGTATCGATGGCAAAATGGAGGTTGCTGCCGTCGAAAACTTTTTCCAATACTTCTGACAGGCGCATGCGGTTAACCCTGATCGTTATACGCAGGCTGTCGGTTTCGGTGGAATCATACCAAAACCGGCAACTTGTTTGTGCTTCCACTGACTGAACGAAGGTTGAAAAAGCTGCGTCATCCAGGGACAGCGAAACCCTGGCACTGTCCTGCGCAACGGCGGAGCTGGCCGTACACAGGAGTAATACCAGCATTCCACTGAAAAGCCTGTATACCGGTTTACATTGCTTCAACATAATTCGCCGCTGCTATCATTAGTTTTTCCTTGTCTTTCC
>JAGWTK010000227.1 GCA_028876035.1 Bacteroidota bacterium | reverse complement strand
GTCCGGGTAAGGTACCCGGACTTTTCATTGGTACTTATCGAGATAAATTTTCATTTCCTGCTGGTATTCCTTGGCCGCTTTCCTGGCTTGATCTGCAAAATCTGTTCCGCCGGAGGCATAGATAACCGCACGGCTAACGTTTACCAATAATCCAACCTGGCGGTTCATTGCTTTTTCAGAAATCTCTTTCAAACTTCCTCCCTGCGCGCCCACGCCGGGCACGAGCAGGAAATGATCGGGAATGATTTGCCTGACCCGAATAAACTCATCGGCCTGGGTGGCACCTACCACAAACATCGTATTGCCGGTATTGCCCCAGTCGGCAACCGTTCGAAGCACACGCTCATACAATTTCTCGGGTATGCCAGCCATCTCCTGTAATTCAAAATCAGCCGCTCCTTTGTTAGACGTCAGCCCCAGCACAATCGCCCATTTACCGGGATAAGATAGAAAAGGCTTGATACTGTCTTCCCCCATATAGGGTGCTATTGTTACAGAATCGAAAGGCAGGGTTTCAAAAAATGCTATGGCATATTGAGCGGACGTGTTGCCGATATCGCCGCGTTTGGCATCGGCTATCGTGAAAATACCTTCCGGAATATATCGTACCGTTTTTTCGAGCGTTTCCCAGCCTTTCGCACCCAGGGCTTCATAAAATGCCGTGTTGATCTTGTAGCTCACACAGCAGTCGTGGGTAGCGTCGATGATCGCTTTGTTGAAAGCAAACATCGGGTCGGGCTCCTGCAGCAGGTGTGCCGGTATTTTTGTGAGGTCTGTATCCAAGCCGATGCAGAGGTAAGAGTTTCGGGCCTTGATCTGTTCTGTGAGCGCCTGTTGTGTCATGCCGCAAAAGTACATGTTACGCCGAATCTCTTACCTGCACAGCCATTCAATCTTTGTACATTTACGGTAAACAAGAAGCATGTCGAAAAAAACAGTAGAAAACAGCATCAACATCCATGCACCAATGGCAGAAGTGTGGGATATGCTCGTGAACCCGGAACAAACGAAGAAGTATATGTTCGGATGCGAAACCGTGAGCGACTGGAAACCCGGCAGTGCCCTGTTATGGCGTGGTCAATACGAGGGAAAGGAAATGGTTTTTGTAAAAGGGATTGTAAAAACGATTGACCCTCCCGTACAACTGGTATATACGGTCATAGACCCGAATGCAGCCATGGCAGATATTCCGGAAAACTACCTGAACGTGTATTACGAATTGTCCGAGACCGATGGCATTACCACGCTTACGGTTCGCCAGGACGGATTTGAAGGCGCAGCTGATGGCGAAAAAAGGTACCAGGACGTGTACAACAACGGGCTGGGTTGGTCGCCCCTGCTGGAACAGATTAAAAAACTCATTGAACAACCATAAACTATTTTCTATGGAAGCCACTGCAATGCTGGTGCAACTGGTAATCGACGAATGGAAGAAGCAGAATAAAAAACTGGATGATGTACTCGAATCGATTCCGGCCGATCGGTTTTTACATGAAATGGCCCCTGGTAAGAACACCGGCATTTATATGGAGGGGCATCTTGCTGCGGTCAATGATGGCATCATACCACTCATTGGCGCCGGCACCAAATTGTATCCCGAACTGGAAGCGATTTTCCTGCGGAGCCCGGATAAATCGGGTCATAGCTTTCCCCCGCTGGCGGAGCTGACAGCTGCCTGGAAAGCGGTGAATGAACACCTGTATGCGTATATCGCCACAATGCAACCGGCTGACTGGTTGCAAAGGCATACAGCCGTAAGCGAAACCGATTTTGCAAAGGAGCCACACCGTAATAAATTAAACATACTGGTGAACCGCACGGCGCACCAGGCCTACCACCTCGGCCAGCTGGCTTTTTTGAAATAAACGACCGGCTTAGGGGAAGTCGAAACTGAGGTTAGCTTCAGGATAGTTGACACGGCTGCTTTTTTTATCGGTGCCTACCTGCGCATGCACGATACTTATTTGCGAATCGTACATTTCATACAGCAGGTTATTGCTCACGTCGATGTGGTGGACCGAAGGAATGTGCTGGATTTGATAATAACTCCAAACGGAAGCCCCTTCAATTTCATAGCCGGCAAATTCCAGGTTCACCGGCTTACCATCCACTTTAACCTGGAGATGCTTCTTTACATAATCGGCCAGCCATTGCTGTGCTTTGCGGGGATCCTTTGGATTGGTTAGTTCTACAGGTATTCCAAGTTGCTTTTTCAGCGCCTTCTCCGTGTCGTCCAGGAAGAGTTTGCAGGATACTTCCAGTGTTTGCTCTTTGGCATTATGGCGGATTTCTGTCACACTCACGAAAAACGGATGCAATAACCCGGTATATGCTACCAGCAACCATTTATAAAAAGATGCTGCCATTGTTAAATAAAATTTTTCCGGCACAAATCTCTTGATTATTTTCCAGCTTTCATAACCCCAAACGTTAAACCCGGTACGAGGCGCTGATGAATGATTTCCGGTTATATTTCGGGCTGGGTACGGATCATATTCTCACCTGGGAAGCAATGGACCATATCCTGTTCGTAGCTGCGCTCTGCTTACGGTACGGGTGGCGCGAATGGAAAAAAGTAGCAGTATTGGTAACTGCTTTCACGATTGGGCACTCCCTTACGCTGGCGCTGAGCGCACTTGGATATGTGAGGGTGGATACAAAATGGATTGAATTTTTAATTCCGCTAACGATTGCCGTTACCGCCGTCAACAACATTTTTCAGCGACCAGATACTACCAGCCAGAAAGGCCTGCCGCTGATTTATTTTTTGGCGCTTTTCTTTGGCCTGATACATGGAATGGCCTATGCAAGCGCTTTCCTGGACATGGAAGGAAAAGAAGGATTGCTGGCCCATTTGTTTGCTTTTAACCTGGGCATTGAACTGGCGCAGTTACTGGTGGTAGCTGCCGTATTGTTGATCGCAGCACTGGTAACTGACCTGTTAAAAATTTCCCGGTCAGGCTGGATTCGGGTAGCTTCGCTGGCAATCCTGGCCGTTTCACTGAACATGGCATTTCAAAGATTCCCGTATACAAAAAACAATCATCATGAGAAGACAGCTTTTATGGATGATGGTACTGTCGACAGCGGTTTGTAACCTGTTGCAGGCACAGAATATCCAAAACAACCCCGGGTCGAACCACGGGAACAAATTCGAGCAGCTTGGCTCCATCTTACCCACGCCGAACGAATACCGCACGGCCAGTGGCGCACCAGGTCCGAAATACTGGCAGCAACGCTGCGACTACGACATCAAGGCGGAGCTGGATGAGCCAAAGCGAAAGCTTACCGGCAGTGAAACCATCACTTATTTCAACAACTCACCGAACCAGCTCACCTATCTCTGGCTGCAGCTCGACGAAAACGAACACAGCAAAGAGAACAACGCCAATTACCAGGACGAAAGCACCATGCCGAAGCAGATGACCGACAATACGCTTCGCCGCATGGAGAACGATATCAACGGTGAAGGTGGTGGCGTTAACCTGATGAAAGTAACAGATGCTACCGGCAAACCGCTCCGCTATACGGTTAACAAAACCATGATGCGCCTGGAATTGCCGGCAGTGTTGAAACCCGGTCAGCAATTTATTTTCAAGATCGACTGGAACTATCAGATCACCGATCGTATGGCCGTTGGCGGACGTGGCGGTTATGAATATTTCCCGGAAGATGGCAATGATATTTACACGATCACACAATGGTATCCCCGTTTGTGTGTATACAGCGATTTCCAGGGCTGGCAAAACCACCAGTTCACCGGTCGTGGCGAGTTCGCGCTCACTTTTGGTAATTTTAAAGTGCAGGTAACCGTGCCGGCCGATCATGTTATTGGTGCTACCGGCGAATGCCTCAACTACCAGCAGGTGCTGAGCCCGGCGCAGTTTGGCCGCTGGCAGAAAGCACAGTCCACCAAAGAACCAATAGAAATTGTTACGCTGGACGAAGCCAAAGCTGCAGAGAAACAAAAGAACACCGCAAAAAAGACCTGGATTTTCAAGGCCGACAATGTGCGCGACTTTGCTTTTGGCTCCTCCCGCAAATTTGTAATGGATGCAATGCCTGCTATGGTAGAAGGAAAGAAAGTTATGTGCATGAGCTATTATGGCAAAGAAGCGTATAACCTTTACCGTAAGTTCTCTACGAAAGCAGTCGCCCATACGATTAAAACGTATTCGAAGTTCACGATTCCTTATCCTTATCCCGTTGCACAAAGCGTGGAAGCAGCTAACGGTATGGAGTACCCGATGATTTGCTTCAATTATGGCCGTACTGAGAAAGACGGCAGCTACAGCGAAGCCACCAAGTATGGTATGCTGGGCGTAGTAATTCATGAAGTAGGTCACAACTTCTTCCCGATGATCATCAACAGCGACGAACGCCAGTGGAGCTGGATGGATGAAGGACTGAATTCATTTGTTCAATACCTCGCGGAGGAACTGTTCGACAATAAATTCCCCACGCGCGGGGGGCCGGCCTGGACCATCACCGACTACATGCGTTTGCCCAAAGATCAACTGGAGCCGATCATGTCCAACAGTGAAAACATCATTGGCTTTGGTCCGAATGCGTACACGAAGCCAGCCACTGGTTTGAATATTTTGCGGGAAACCATCATGGGCCGCGATCTGTTCGACTACGCCTTTAAAGAATACGCAAGACGCTGGGCATTCAAACATCCCGAGCCCGCAGATTTGTTCCGCACCATGGAAGATGCGAGCGGTGAAGACCTCGACTGGTTCTGGAGAGGATGGTTCTACAGCACCGACGCCTGCGATATTTCCCTTGATACGGTAAAATATTTCAAGGCAGACGAAAGCTTTGTTCCTACCAGGGGCACAAGGGATACTACTGTAATGCGTCCCCTGGCCAAACCAGGTGGCAGCACCTTTGATGATATTTCCAAGATTCGCAACCGTGAAGACAAGAACATCAAATTCGCTACCGACGAAGATTCAACCCTGCGCGATTTCTACTGGCGCTATAACCGCGGACTTGAATCCTACGATTCAACCGCCTACCCTGTAAATATTAAAGCCAGTGCTGAACCTATGGATGATGCGATGAAGCAAAAGCTGGCCGGCAAATATTTCTACGAGCTAACCCTCAGCAATAAAGGCGGACTGGTAATGCCGGTTATCCTCGAATGGACCTATGCCGACGGTACCAAGGAAATAGAACGCATTGCTGCCCAGATCTGGCGGAAAAATGAAGGAAAGATTGTAAAGACCTTCATGAAAGATAAGCAGGTGACCAAAGTACAACTGGATCCCCTGCGCGAAACAGCGGATATCAATACCAGCAACAACAGCTGGCCCAAGATTGCCGATGAGCCTTCACGCTTCCAGGCTTTCAAAATGAAACAAGCGGCCTTGCGTGCTACTAACAATAGCAATAACCCAATGCAAAAAGCAGCTGAAAAAGGAGAAGGCAAGAAAGCATTCTGATAAGAGCGATTGCAGATCTGAAAAAGGCCCGTTCAAATTGAACGGGCCTTTTTTTCGTCCATTGGGTGGACTACAGGCCCCGGGGCTTGACTGTTGTCAAATTTCCGGGTTTACATTTGGGTAAACCCTTAGGTTCGCTTAGTTTTAATGTCATATATGACAAAATAGTGGACATTTTGATCAAGGTTTACCCTTAGCAAATAAGCCAGAGGCTGAACAATCAAAAATGCAGTACTTACAGATGGCTTGGTTTCTGTAAACCCCCATTCTAAGTGGCAATCGTATTCGAAGGAAGATTATCTCATTGATTGACTCGTCTACCAACCCTTTTACTTATGACAAGAGCCCATTCTACTTTTATCACACTGGTCGTTGCCTTGGTAATGATAGCGCCCTGTACCGCCCAGACCACCACGCGAAGCCTTACCTGGAATCTTACCGGTACACGCAGTTGGCCAACAGTTGCTGCCCGAAACAGCTGGATGAACAGGTCGAATTGGGTCATCACCGGAACAAGTGTTGCGCCTACCACCAATGTGACCAATGGCGACAAACTCATCATCCCGAACATTCCAGGGGTCAGGATTAATGTCACAGCCAATTTGACGATTCCGCTCAATAATTTTGTCATTGAAACCCTAGGCGCCGCCAGGTTTCACCTGAATAATGGGGTTGATTTAATTTTGTCCGGTACGGCAACGGCGTTCAGCATGCAAAACTCGGCTGCCAATGCGGGGCTTACCCTGGGCAGGCGGGGTTCGGCAACCAACCCAACCCAGCTTATCATTAACGGGATCGTAAAAGCCTCCAACAAAACCGGCGCACTCATTGTACCCTCTTCCACCTCGGCGCTTTCCCTGCAAGCGCTTAGTAGCAGCAGTGCAGCCGAAACAACAACCGGATTCGGGGGCTTTCTCCTGGGCGCACTTCCTGTAACACTGGGGAATTTCAGCGCGAACCTCGACGGCAATAATAAAGTAAGTGTACAATGGACAACATTGGAAGAAATTAATACCGACCATTTTGATCTGCAACGAAGTACAGATGGCGCTCATTGGAATGTTATCGG
>JAGWTK010000226.1 GCA_028876035.1 Bacteroidota bacterium | reverse complement strand
TCTTCCGGTCATTCAAAAATCCAAAAGGATTCAGCGCCGAAACCGGATTCTTCGAAGGAGCTTCTTACAAAATCGGGGACATGCTCCTGTTCCGGGATATCAATAAAGACGGCCATCTCATTAACCCGTAACTGTTGCAGATATACGTCGAAGAAACCATTCTTCTTACATTTGGTACAAAAGAACTCCGATGAACAACGAACGCATTTACAAACTTTTGTTCAGTAGTGTCTATCCATTGTACATCCAGAAGGCAGCAAAAAAAGGAAGAACGAAAGAAGAAGTAGATCAGATCATCTGCTGGCTAACAGGCTACAACAAGAAGACGCTCCAGGAACAGTTGGATAAAAAAAATGACTTCCAAACTTTTTTCGGCAAAGCGCCGAAACTACATCCAAACGCTTCAAAAATTACAGGCGTCATCTGCGGCTACCGCGTTGAAGAAATCGAAGACCCATTAATCCAAAAAATCCGCTGGTTAGACAAATTAATTGACGAGCTGGCGAAGGGCAAAGCGATGGAAAAAATTTTGAGAAGCTGAAAAATCTGCAATGCAGCCTCAAACATTCAACATTACCTCGTATTCCAGGATAAAGTACACCGTCATCGTAATAGTAACGGTCGTAGTGGGATTGTCCGCCCGCTTTTTCCTTGTACCCGGCGGCTCTCCTTTTGGTTGGATTGCTGTGCTGGTCGCTTCCTTTGTGCTGGGTAATTTCCTCGCGCGCCGTATTGCCGCTGCTTCATTGACGTTTGTTTTATCGAGTCGGGAACTGGCGATCAACGGCCGCCTTCACTCAGTTTCCATTGCAGAACGCATCGCTTTGCCGGAAATCACTGACTATGTCTATAAAGAGTACCGCGATTTTGATGCCTTTGAATTATGGGTGAACAACAAGAACCGCTTTACACTCAACCTCGACAAAGCAAAAGAAAGCCGTATCGCCTTTGGAAAATTTTACGATGCCCTCACCGCCAATATGAAAATGCTTCACCCGGAGGAACAGCCATGAGAGTTGTTACCTGGAATTGCAATATGGCGTTCCGGAAGAAGACAGCAAATGTTCTTTCTTTCAAGCCGGATATACTGGTGTTACAGGAATGTGAACGGCCCGAAAAAGTATTGAAAGAAGCAAAACCCCGAAAGCTCAGCGGGTTCCTTTGGTTTGGAGATAACCCGAATAAGGGGCTGGCTATACTAAGCTTCAATGGTTATAAGATAGCTCCGGCTCCACTACACAACAACGCACTAAAACACATCGTACCGGTTAAGGTTGAGAAAGGCAATCTCAGTTTCCACCTTCTTGCTGTTTGGGCAAATAATCCTGCCGATAAAGACGGTCCTTATGTAGCCCAGGTATGGAAGGCCGTGCAGTATTATAAAGAATTATTGGCCGCTGGCCCCTGTATACTCATGGGCGATTTCAATAGTAATAGCATATGGGACAAACAACATAAAGGCAAGGGGCATTCGGCCGTAGTCGGCGCCCTTCATTCATTGGGCATAGTGAGCTGTTACCATCATTTTAATCACTGTTCCCAGGGAGAGGAACTCCACCCAACGCACTATCTCTATCGACATGAAAAAAGGCCCTATCATCTCGATTATTGTTTTGTGTCAGATTTTTTCCTGCAGCGACTACAGCATGTTGAGGTTGGGACCTACAGCGAATGGAAAGCGCAAAGTGATCATGTACCCATCTTCCTGGAGTTTTCAAGTCGAAAAATTCGGCAACAGCTTCCAATTAACTAAGTTTTTGTAGCTTGGTCAGGAAGCCAATTCAACCACATGAGTGCAATAACCATTTCTATCAGGGATTATAACAACGAACTGTCAGCCGGGGCCGCCGCCATTTGCACCGCGCTGGCAGCGGCCATCGATAAAGTCCTCCCGGATGCAGAAAACAAGATCTGGCATGGTCATCCGGTTTGGTTCCTCAATGAAAACCCGGTAGTAGGATATTCCAAATTGAAAAACAGCGTGCGGCTTTTGTTCTGGAGCGGCCAAAGCTTTGACGAGCCCGCCCTTACACCGGAAGGAAAGTTCAAGGCGGCCGAAGCAAATTATACGGATGCAGCACAAATAAACCCGAACGATCTTTCGCGCTGGCTCAGGAAAGCAAGAACCATTCAATGGGACTATAAAAATCTCGTAAAGCGAAAAGGAAGATTGGAGCGACTGGTATAATTTAATAAAGTAAAATCATTCTTTACCCCTGCCCGGCAGGGGTTTTTCGTTTCTACACTTTCTATCGAAACAAAGCGCAGACAAAAACCCTATTTTTAAGTTGTCAAATTAATCTCCAAAACCCTGCCATGCAAATAACGCGTACCGATTCCCGTGATACCCGTTTCCGCCAGCTTGCTGCAGCCCTGGAAGACGAGCTGAGGTTGCGCGACGGCGAATCGGCGAATGAACGGGCGCTGGTGAACGAAATTGGATTTCTTCCCTGTGCGATCGTGGCAACTGTCAACCACGAACCCATCGCCTGCGGTGCGTTTCATATGTTATCGGCCGACCGGATGGAGATCAAGCGGATGTTTGTGGTCCCCGCTTTCCGCAGACGCAGTGCGGCAACGATCGTACTCAAGGCGATCGAACAATGGGCGATAGAAATGGGTTTTCAAAGGTCGCTGCTGGAAACAGGCCTGAACCAGCCGGAAGCGATTGCATTTTACCAGCGAAACGGGTATCAACAAATCCCCTTGTTTGGTGCTTATATTGCCAACGAAAACAGCATCTGCTTTGAAAAAAAATTAGACCCGAAAACGATATAGCAAATAAGTCTGCCAGATGATAACAGAAGACAAAGTATTTACAAAAGCCGACGACCTTGACCAGGTGTTCCGCCATACCGAATTTGAAAACTGTCAGTTCAATGGATGTGATATGTCGGCCCGGGATTTGGCGAAATTCGTTTTTGTCGACTGTCAATTTACCAACTGTAACCTGGGGCTGGCGAAACTAACAGCAGTGGTTATACGCGATTGCCTCTTTACCGGCTGCAAAATGACCGGGATCGGGTTTGAAGCCGCACAAGCTTTTGGGTTTTCGGCCAGTTTCGATCAATGCCTGCGGGATCATAGCTCCTTCTACCAGCGAAAACTGGTTAAGACCACTTTCACTGGTTGCAGGTTGACAGGTGTTGACTTTACCGACTGCGATCTCGAAAAATCAGTATTTGATGATTGTGATCTTCAGGATGCTACATTTGACAACAGCAACCTGGAACAATGTGACTTCAGGACGTCAAAGAATTTTTCGATTAACCCTTCCCGTAATCGCATTAAAAAAGCCAGATTTTCAATAGATGGATTGCCCGGACTGCTGGAGCAATTCAACATCATCATCGAGGGCCGCCGATAAATACACAGGGAAACATGAGTAAACTGCAATCAGATATTGAAATTCGTGAAGTAACCGATGCCGCTGGCTATGCGCTGGCCGGGCAGTTATTCCGGGAATACGCTGCGACCCTGCATTTTGATTTGCATTTCCAGGATTTTGAAGAAGAACTACTGCACCTGAAAGAGCACTATGGTCCGCCGAAAGGTTGCATCCTCCTCGTCTTTGCGGCAGGAGAACCGGCTGGATGCATTGCCATCCGCCCTTTTTCCGAAACGCAGGCTGAATTGAAGCGCATGTTTGTGCGGCCGGCATTCAGGGGACAATCCATTGGAAGAAAGTTACTCGAGGCAATATTTACAAAAGCTGCAGACGCCGGGTATCGGAGCATTTTGTTGGATACCGTTCCAGACATGCAGGATGCTATCCATTTATACAGGCAGATGGGCTTTGCCGATATTAGTCCGTACAGGTTTAACCCCATTCCCGGCGCCCTGTTCATGGAAGCAGTCATCCCACAGCGTTAACAATCAGATGATGCAATAGCGCGATGATTTTGCGTACCTTAACGTTAGCTTCAAAACAAATCCTTCCCTTTCTGGAAACTCATATCATAAATTCCAACGTATGCACAGAAAAACATTCCTGAAAACAGGCGGACTGGCCGGCCTTGGTGCAGCCATGAGCAACCAGCAGGCATTTGGAGAAAATCTTACCAGCAACAGTATCGATAAACTCGTTGATGCCAATGGCAATTTTGTCTTGCAGCCGCTACCCTACAATGAAAATTTCCTGGAGCCATATATGGATGCGGAAACCGTTCACCTGCATTACACTTTTCACCACGGTGGTGCAACCAAGGCAGCCAACAATGATCTACGGAAGATCCACGAGGCGATGGACAGCAATAACCTGGAGGTGGTGGATTTCTGGACAAAGAAACTGTCTTATCATTTGTCCTCACATATTCTTCACTCGATCTTCTGGACAAACCTTACCAACAAAAAGACAGACCCATCGGGCGACCTGTTAAAACGAATCGAAAAAGATTTTGGTTCCTACGATAAACTCAAGGGCTACCTGGCCGAGACTTCCAAGAATGTAGATGGCAATGGCTGGGGAATACTGGGTTATCAGCCCTATACCGATAAAATCAGCGTGCTTCAATGCGAGAATCATGAAAAGCTTACCCAATGGGGCGTTATCCCGCTGCTGGTGGTAGATGTATGGGAACATTCCTACTACCTTAAATACAAAAACAAACGCGCCGATTTTGTAGATGCCCTGTTCAATATACTCAACTGGGACAACGCAGCGCAACGCTTTAATGAGGCCGTGCGGCTCACAAAATGATACCCAGCAGAAGGTGGCTTGGTTTTCGAAATGCTTTCCCTTGTATTTTCCTATCTTTCCAACCAGCTAACCGTTCGCCATATGCCCGCTTCAACATTATCGCCTGAGGTAGATGCCTATATCACCGCATTCCCTCCTGCCACCAGGAAACTCCTGCAACAGCTTAGAACCTGTATTATCAAAACGGCACCCGATGCAGAAGAAGTCATCAGCTACAAAATGCCGGCCTATAAACAGGGTGGCATGCTGGTATTTTTCGCAGGTTACGAACATCATATAGGGTTTTATCCGACCGGGAGTGGCATAGCAGCATTCAAAAAAAAATTAGCCGGTTTTAAGTTTTCGAAAGGCGCCGTGCAATTCCCCCTCGACCAGCCGTTACCGCTGAATTTGGTAAAAGAGATGGTACGCTTTAAGGTCGCGGAGAACACAGCAAAGAAATCATTGCCGGGAAAGGCCACAGCAAAGAAAACTGCACCTAAAATGGCGCGGAAAAAAAACTAAGCGCACAGTATCTGTTCGCAGGAACGGGCAAAGCATTTACCATGAATTTCAACGATTGGATTGGCGCCATTGGTGTAACAATTTTGCTGGCAGCGTACTTCCTGC
This sequence comes from Bacteroidota bacterium, assembly GCA_028876035.1. GTDB lineage: Bacteria > Bacteroidota > Bacteroidia > Chitinophagales > Chitinophagaceae > JACMLD01. Next base: position 1,216 of record JAGWTK010000226.1, on the reverse strand, counting down.
AATTGTCGGGTCGAATTAAATCCGAAGGATGGACGTATCCCGCCATGAATGTCCTGGGCGCCGGTTTGGCCTGCATCGCCTCGGCTTTGATACATTACTTACCTTTTGTGGTGCTGGAAGGTTGCTGGACCGCCGTTTCCCTGGGCGGACTGGTAAGGTATGTGATGAAGCGCAATACCAGTGCCTAAAAAAAATCTTGGTCTTGTCCGGATCCGGCCGCTTGATTTGATATAGATAGGTAAACCTGTTTTTTCAAAAAAATAAATGTTCGTTATGGACGAGTATGCGCTCATCTTCCGTCATGAAGACGGCTTAAAAGTTGCTTCCCCTGAACAAATTCAGGGATGGATGAAGCAAACCATGGATTGGATCAACAGCATCGCCGCGCAAAACAAATTTGTAAGTGGAACCGGGCTACCGTTTGCCGACGCCAAAGTGGTTTGGCATAATGATGTGGTAACAGACGGACCATTCGGGGCAGTTAAAGAAACCATTGGAGGGTTGATTATTGTAAAAGCCGAATCTGTGGATGAAGCCATCGGCTTTGCTAAAGGAAGTCCGGTGCTGCAAGGGCCAGGCAACAGTGTTGAAGTCAGAAGGATTGCGAAAAACGAGGGTCAACGTTAATTATTGGCACCAGCTGTGTAAACGTGATGGAAGAACAAAACCTGATACCGCAGCTTTTCCGAACGGAATACAAAAAGATTGTAGCCGTGCTCTGCAGGTATTTTGGTATTCATCGCATCGACTGGGCGGAGGATATTGCCAGCGACACTTTCCTGGAAGCAGCACAAAGCTGGCCCTTCCATGGATTGCCGTCGAATCCTCAGGCATGGCTCTATGCCGTGGCGAAGAACAAGGCCATCAATGCATCCAGGCGCGAACAATTGTTCCAGCAAAAAATACGGCCGGATCTGGCAGAACAGGCTGTTTCAACCGAACCTGATCTATCGGATATGCATATCCGCGACAGCCAGTTGCAAATGATGTTTGTTTTGTCGGATCCCCGTATTCCTTCAGAGAGCCAGGCGGCACTGGCGCTTCGGCTGCTGTGTGGCTTTGGCATCAGCGAAATCGCGCATGCCTACCTCGCTAAAAAGGAAACGATCGAAAAAAGATTGTACCGCGCCAAAGAAAAGCTCAGGGAAGAGGATATTCGGATAGAATGGCCAGCTGAGAAAAAAACAGGCGGCCGGCTACACTCCGTGCTTACCAT
>JAGWTK010000225.1 GCA_028876035.1 Bacteroidota bacterium | reverse complement strand
TTACATCAAAATTGCTGCTCGCTACCGGCTCGAAGTGAATGCTGAATGCATTGACCACCGGGTTGGGCATCACCGATACGGACACGGTACGCTTCATGTTCACGGCTACCACTTCACTATAACTTATCTTTCCGGATTTGGCAAGAATGCGAAGACGATAGTAACTTTTTCCGCCCAGCGGGTTGATATCTGAATAAAAATACTGGCTGGCACTGATAGCATTGTTGCCCGAAACCGCCTGTGTGCCGATGGAACTGAAATTGATACCATCGCCACTTCTTTCAACTGTATAGGATACCGCATCAAATGCGCGCACCGTGGTCCATTTCAATTGCACATTGTTCTTATCCGCTGCACCGGAAAAGCTAAGTCCGTTTACACTCAGCAAGCCGCCGCACATGCCAGTAACAGTGAAGCTGGATACGCGGGTAAGGCAGCCGCTGTTTACCGACATCACGTTTACATAGGTACCTGTATCAGAAGGCAGGAGATAAGGGATGTTATAGGTTTGGTTGCTTGAAATAAGCGTGCTATCCACCGCGCTGGTCTTTTTATACCAGGTATAAGTAGCATTGGCAACGGTATCTACCGAAAGGTTGATATTATTATAATAACAGTCTGAAGAGGCGGTTATAATCGTATTCGCCAGTGGCAGGATACTCGCGTCATTGATGGTTGCATTGCCACATGCATCTACTGCACGCAGGCGCACCAGTGAGTAGCTCACGCCATTGCCGATGCTGAAGGTAGCAGCGGCCTGCGGTCCGGCCATGATGGATGGTGAGCTGGGCTGACTACCGATGATTTCGTAAGTGAAAGGAGCAACCCCTCCGGTTACCGCTGCACTGACACTAAAGTTGTTGTTGTTACATTGGTAAACGGCCGATTTATTCAGGTTAGGGTAAGCATAGGGTGCCAGCGCGAATGTGTCATATACCGACTTGCCGCAGGAAGCCATATAGTATTTGATAACATAAGTGGCTGGTTCCAGGCTGGCGAAAGTGTAGTTATTGCCACTCACTGAAGAGTAATTCTGGTTGAAGCTGCTACCATTTTTTGTCGTTATAGATGGCAGAACAGAACCGCCGCTGTAAACAGCATTCACAATCAAATCACCGGAACCATTCAACCATAATCCACCGGGGCATTTTGCGGTTGCATTAATCGATTTGGTGAGCGTATTAAAGGGCGCGTTCAACAGAATTGAATCTTTTCCGCAGGCCGACTGGACCACGACTTTGTATTGTTGTCCGGTAGCCAATCCATTCAGTATATCATTGATATTAATCGTGGCGCTGCTGGTATTTACTTGCGCAGTCCATACGCCTGCAGGATCATATACTGTAGCAGTGTAAGGCGCCGTTCCGTTGGATACAACTACCCGCAGGTTGGTATACCCCAGCGTACAGGATGCGGAAGCAGTACCACTTAATCCAAGTGTTGCGGCAGTTTGGGTGAAACAACGGGTGATAGTAGTGTCGTAACAAGCACTGTCATTCTTCATCTCAATGCAGTAGCTGCCGTATGGTATATTGGTAAAATTTCCGCTGGTATTGGTGCTGATAAGGTTGTGGCTATTATCGAACAAAGAATACTGGGCGTTATTAAAGTTAGCACTGAATTGGATGGAAGCATTGAACGTTGAACAGGATTTTGTGAAGCTTGCATTGGCCGGTGCAGTGGGTGCAGGTTTGCTTACCGTAAAACAACGGGTGATCAGGGTATCATAACAACCCGGGTCGTTGGTAATTTTTATACAATAGCTGCCGTAGGCAACATTATTAAATACGCCGGTTGTGTTGCACGCGATCTGCGTATTGGCATTATCGTATAAACAATACTGCGGGTTGTTCAGGTTTTGCTGGCCAGTGATGGTAGCGCTGAAGCCGCTGCAAGCTTTGTTGGAGATGCTTACGTTGGCGGCAACGGTTGGAACAGGCTGTCCTACCGTAAAGCAGCTTACAATAAGTGTATCGTAGCAAGAGGGGTCGTTCTGCAGGTGCAAACAATAAGTGCCATAGGGCAGGTTGCTGAATACACCCGTGGTATTGCAGGATACCACGTTGTTGCTTGCATCATACAAACAGTATTGTCCGTTGGTAATGTTAACACCGCCGTAGGCCGTGGCCGTAAAGCTGCTGCAGGATAAATTTGAGGTTGTTACGCCATTGAGAGCAGGCTTTTGACGCAGTGCAGTGAAACAGCGGGATATTACACCACCTGAGCAGGGGTCGGTGATCGTCATGCAATAATTACCATAAGGCAGGTTGTTGAAAACGCCGGTGGTATTGCAGGCAACAGTAGCATTGTTAGAATCCTTTAAGCAGTATTGAGGATTGCTGATACTTGTCCAGGGCGCTGTGGCCGTAAATCCGGAGCAGGTTTTATTGGAAAGGATTACTGCGGGGTCGGCAGTAGGCAGTGTGGCAGCAACCGAAAAATATCTTCTGAATGTGGTATCATAGCAGGGGTCATTGATCTCGATATAATAACTGCCATAGGGAACATTCGTGAAGCTGCCCGTGCTGTTACAGGTAATTTGTACCGCGGGGGATGCATTGGTATAAAGACAATAGGATGGAGTGCTGAGGTTTTGCTGGCCGCTGATGCTCGCATCGAAGCCAGCGCAGGTGAGGTTGCCCGTGTTTACCCAGCCATTCACGTTTGGAATATTGTTATCGGTGTATCCCAATGTTTTAATGTTTCCGCAACCGTCTTTCACGATCAGCGTTCCGTTTCTTTTTGTGCCGGTAGTGGCCGTAAACACGCGGTTGTTCGACCAGGTCGTATCGCCCACTGTATTGGTAAAGCCGTAGGTGAAGCTATTAAAGAGGGCACTATTGGTATTGCTGTTGCCGAGGTAATCGGTGGCGGTAAGCGTAAATTGTGTGGTACCGCAGGTTGTTTTGCTCGTTGCAGCTATTGAAAAATTCCAGGTATAATTGCTGATGATGGCGATACGGGTTTGAATACCACCGCAGGAGTCGGTCAGCTGAATAGAATAAGAACCCGGCACCAGGTTATTAAAGATACCTGTGCTGTTGCTGGTACCGATGCCGGAAGCTGAAGGCGCAACAATTGAATAGGTGAAGGGCGCTCTTCCGTATTGCAGGTTGGTCACCGTAATAGAACCAGTGGCTGAATTATAACAGGTAGCATCGGTAGTGGCGAGCGTGAACCGGGGATCCTGGTAAGTACCGGTCACCACCACATTTGTTTGCTGAACCGTACAGCCGCTGCTAAGGTCTTTCACTTTCACATCGTAACTGCCCGGCGCAAGTCCGCTGATGACATTGGAAGATGTATTGGTGCTGAAGCTGCTGCCGGTTACGGTATAATTATAATTACCCGAACCATTGTTAACGGTCACCGTAATGGAACCCGTTGCCATACAGCGGGATTCTGTAACGGCTGTTGACATGGTCAGCGTACAGGTTTGGGCGAATGATGACTTGCTTCCAAAGGAAAGCAGCAGCACTGCCAGGGTAAGGATAAGTATTCGTTTCATAAGGGGGCTGTTTTATCGAAAAATACGTGTAGCTGTACCTCCGTATTTTCCGCAACAATATTAGTAGCATACCTATGTTTTCGCAACCGCCTTTAGACGAACGATGCCTTATAAACACAAAGCCTCATGAGTTGCGCTGAATATGAACCGATTGTAAATTCTGCGTGAATCGTGTTTTCGGCAGGTGTAGGGGTTTCTTCGACGAGTGGCTTATAGTGGTTTCCAGTAGTGATCTAAGCGTATCCGCGGATATCCGGCCAATTTGCAGGAAATACGGATCCGGCCAATGTTTGAAGGAGTTTGAGCCTTGGAATAGCCCGTTGGAGTAAATTGTCGGTGCAATTAATTACACTTTTAATCATGAACACTGAAATACTTGTCAGGTTTTTACTGGCCGCTCTCTGGGGTGGTATTGTCGGAATGGAACGCGAATACCATGGCAAGTCTGCCGGCTTCCGCACCATGATCATGATCTCCCTGGGCGCCTGCTTTTTTACGATTGTGTCGCAGCAGTTGGGCGGTGAGGCGAATGGCGACCGTATTGCCGCCAATATTGTAACAGGCATCGGTTTCCTGGGGGCCGGTGTAATCTTTCGGGGTGGTGAAAACAGGGTGAGTGGTATTACTACGGCTGCTACGATTTGGACGGTCGCTGCCATTGGCATGGGTATCGGTGCCGGTGCATACCTGGCAGCGGCATACGCGTCGGTACTGGTCATCATTGTGCTGGCCGTATTGCCCTATGCGGAACAGCTGATTGATCGCATCAGCCAAACAAGAACCTATGTATTGCGGGTTCGCTTCTTCGAAAATGCCGCAGAAGCATTCGAAGCTGCTATGAAGCAGCAACAATTGCTGGTAAAACGAACAGGCATCGTACGCGATGGCGGTTTACTTACAATTACCTGGGAAGTACGCGGAGCGGCCAACCGGCACGATCAGTTTTGCACAAGTTTGCATACCGATCCACGGGTCGAATATTTTGCTTACTAATGCTCCCCAATCCTTCGGCAATGTATTATTTTTGAAACCATGAATCCTGCAATCCGGCAAAAGGGTTCTCCTGAACAACTCCGGCTCGCCACCAGCATCTTCTTTTTCATCTCTGGTTTTGGATATTCTTCCTGGGCCGCCCGCATTCCATCGGTGCAACAACACCTGCACCTCAATGAAGCGGAGTTGGGTGCCGTACTGCTGTCGATGCCCGTTGGTCTTTTACTTACGCTTCCTGTTACCGGCCGTTTACTGGGTTATTTCGAAAGTCGCCGCATCATGCTAATAGGAGCGCTGGTGTTCAGTGTACTGCTTAGCTTGCCAGGGTTTCTCGTAAATACATTGCAGCTCGTGGTTGTTTTATTTTGCTTTGGTTCAGCCCGCAATCTCATGAACCTTTCTGCCAATACCCAGGCGGTAGGGGTACAGGCTTTGTACAGCCGCTCCATTCTCACCACCATGCACGGCATCTGGAGCATGGCCGGTTTTGCCGGCGCGGGGCTTGGTTATCTCATGGTGTTATTTGATATTGGTACGCGCTGGCACTTGCTGTCTGTCAGCATCGCCCTAAGCATAGCCGCAGTATTGGTGTTTCCTTACACACTCGAAAAAAAGCCGGAGCCACGTGAGAAGAAGCCGGTGTTTTCTTTGCCCGATAAATACATGCTGAAGTTTGCGCTGATTTGTTTCGGGTCGATGGCCTGCGAAAACATTATGTACGACTGGAGCGGGATTTATTTTGTAAAAGTACTGCATGCTTCCAAGCCTACGGCAACAGCTGCCTTCGTGGTGTATATGGTTATGATGACGGGCGGACGATTTGCAGGGGATAAACTGGTGGATCGTATTGGCGTAAAAAAATTGCTGACCTACAGCGGTTGGTTGATCTTCCTGGGGCTGACCATCGTAGTGCTTTTTCCCTTTCAACCATCGGCTATCCTGGGCTTTGCTATGATTGGTGCCGGTGTATCCTGCATCGTGCCATTGGTATTCAGCGTGGCGGGCAAGGTAAAAGGCACCAATATTGGTCAGTCGCTGGCCGCCGTGTCCACCATTGGGTACCTTGGTTTCTTGCTGGTACCACCTATGGTAGGCTTTATTGCGCAGGCCACCAATTTGCGCTGGTCCTTCGCCGCGGTGGCGCTCATGTCTACGATTGTTATTGTTAACGTAGCCCGGCTGCCCAATGTAGAAGTAAAAGAATCCGAGATCATCCAGGAAGAAGAACTGTAGCGTTTATCTTACACCGATAGTGCCCGGCTGTACTTGCTGCGGTATTGTGCGGGCGACAGTCCTGTTATTTTTTTGAAGGTGGTACGAAAGGCTTTTGTATCGGTATAGCCAACATTGTACATCACTTCGTTCACATTCTCCCGCGCAGATTCGAGTCCTTTTTTGGCGGCCTCAATTTTTACACGCTGGATGTATTCCACTACTGTGTTGGAAGTGGCTTTCTTAAACCGCCGTTCGAGGTTGCGCCGGCCAAGTGCGAGCATAGAAGCCAGCTGGTCCACCGTTATTTTTTCGTCCACGTTGTTTTCAATATACTCCTGCGCCTTTTTGATAGACTCATCGGTATGCGCTTTTTGTCCCTGGAATATGAGGAATGGCGATTGACTGATCCGGTCAATATCAATCATAAAAGCTTTGGCGATTAACACGGCAATATCACGACCGGCATATTTTTCTACGAGGTAGAGTAACAAGTTGAGGTAAGCATAGGCACCGCCACTGGTGTAGATGCCATCTTCAAAAGTCATGATCTTGTCGTCCACGACATGTACGTCCGGGTAAATGCGACGGAATTCATTCACGGTTGTCCAGTGCGTGGCGCATTGTTTTCCTTTCAGAAGGCCGGTGGCTGCGAGAAAGAATGCCCCGATACAAAAGCTCACCAGTTCCGCCCCTTCCTTGTAACGCTCTTTTATCCATGGGAGAAAGGCAGCATTTTCTTCCAATGCTTTCTCAAAATTTTCATGGATGGCAGGAATGATGACGAGATCAGTATGCTTTACATCGTCGATTAAA
>JAGWTK010000224.1 GCA_028876035.1 Bacteroidota bacterium | reverse complement strand
GGTAGACAACAAATGGTAAGAGCCTGTTGTGTTGATGCTTTCGAATGAGAACGGCCTGAGCGAATCGGGTTTTTTGGTGGTATAGCTCAGCAGTCCGCCAAACTGGGCACCATATTGCAAAGAGGCGGTGCCGCGTACGAGTTCAATTTTTTCGTAGCTCTCCATCGGCGCGCTGTAATGGCTGGCGGGATAGCCATACATATCGGAGTTGAGGAGAACCCCGTTCTGCCGAATATTAAATTCCCAGCCGCGATGCGGATCCAGTCCGCGGGTAGAAATATTCAACTGGTTGCCGCTGCCATCCATATCATATACAAACACACCTGGCACTTTTGCAAAGATCTGGCGGGCCGATTTCAATGCGATGTTCGCGCCAATTCCATCCAGCGAGATTACCTCCGATTTCTTGCCCGCATTCAGGCGACCATTGGATTCATCGGGCAATCGCCCGATATCACGACGCTGCCAGGCGCGGATGATCACTTCCTGCAGCGATTTGCGTTGGGTGCTGTCGGGCCCGGTTTGTGCAGAGAGTTGGCTGCAGAACATTGCTCCCATTGAGGTGAGCAACAGTGTGTGGAGTGTATGTTTCATTACTATGGATACAACAATGCGTTTATATATAGGTAAGTGATGCGTCTGAAAAGGCTGTAGTAATTTCGGGCTGAAGCTGATCTTCGGTATCCTTAACTAACCTGTCTTAAGAGAAGATGGCAGATTGCGGGTAAGATTTACATCGATAGAGGGTCGTTTACTGCGCCAGGCTGGGAACAGTCCGGCTGGGTAAATCGACTAAATGCTTAACTAAACTATTTTCTAATTCTTTTATCGTTATGCTTTCGTTTGGTTGTTGAACCTGTTATTGATTAAACTGCGCCCGGCTGAGAGCAACCCGGCTTGTAAAATCAATCGATTGCTTAACTAAACTTATTTATGTCTTTGGCAGTAGTCCGTTTACTGTGCCCGGCTGAGAACAACCCGGCGGGTAAATGGAATCAACTGCTTAACTAAACTTCATATTTTACTAGTTGCCGGCACCGTCCAGCTTCCCACGGTTTACAGCAAAATTTCCCACATTGGCACCTACGGTTAATCCTACCTGGCAATCGGCACGATAGTGAATACCGGCGAACAGCCTTGAATTAGAAGCTTCCTGTGCCATCGCAGTATATTTATCTGCATTTTCAGGAATAATATAACCGAGCACCGTTGCCGCAGCACCGCTGAAGGTGGAGTGCCCTGAAACATAGGAAGGGAAATTCGGAATACCGGTAAGTGTTTTGATGGCGGGATTGGTTTGGGTCGGACGGGGATTATAGTAATAGTACTTTATATCCCAGCATACGATCGCCGCATCCATCAATGCCATATTCAGCAATGCCATGTTTCGTGCCCAACGCACTTCACTAAAATTCTTTCCAATAAAATCTTCTGCTGCGATGGCATCCCAGTGGCCGGGAGGTGTTGAGGTACCCACTCCATCTGCCCAGGTATGAACAATGCGATAGTGTTCGCGTGTATCGTGCGTAGTATAGTAAAGTGCTTCATCTGTTTCCTGCTTCATCTTAGAAGAGGTGGTGGCAGGTGGAGGACCAGGGCGCAGTGAAATAGCGGTAAGCGAATCAAATAAAAACGCTTTTACTTTTCCAAACAGCGGCAGCATGGGCGGACGAGCGGGCAGATCCAAACTCTTCCAGGGTGCTTCATCACGGGCAATGCAATCTGTTTCAAGCTTGGCCCAGTCGGCCGGAGTGCCTACAGCAGCGCCAGCCCTGTCGCCCCGCGCGCGTGTTACGAATTTCTGTGCCACCGCTTTCCCGAGTGCTTCACCCGCTTCGAGGTCGCTCCGCACGTTCGCGCCGGCGAGGATGCGGGCACGCTTGTGCTCTTCTGCTTTCTTCTGAATAAAATCCTGTTCGCCGGGAAACAATAACTTCATCATCTCCACAGCTGCCCCCTCTACCACCGCGTCTTCACTGGGGTAAGAAGGCAAATCCGATTTCGGAATGCTTACCTGTACTGTATTATCAACATTGTAGGGAGCAGCCCGGTTGTAAAGCTTTTTATAGTAGTGCGCTGCTACCAGTGCGTCGTACTGTGCAGCACTCACATAAGCATAGGCGCGCGCCGCATAGGGCGGGTTCGCAAATGGAAACTGCGGGTACGCAAGGGGGTTAGCAGCGCTGGGAACAGGATACGTGTTGTCTGGATTCTGGTAGGGAGGAAGGTTGTATTTGGCAACCAGCTCGCGCAGGATTTCATTCCAGCGAAGTACCGCACCAGCCGTCCAATACTTCACCGACTCCTTTTCTTCGTTTGTGATATTCGCCTGCCAGGATTTGATTTCATTCACCTGCGCGATGTAATCGGGGCTATTTGTAGCAATGGGAGCGGGCACCGTTACATCGGTTGGAGCTGTCAGCAAGATCGTTTTCCAGCTTCCTGCATCGGCATCTGTTTTGCTGGGTTGCAATGCGGCGAGGTTATCCGTTCTGCCCTCTGCTTTTTTGGAACAACCATACAGTATGGCCGCCGCGATCGAAAGGGTTACTATGGAAAGGATGATAATTTTTTTCATGGCAAACTTAGTTTTGAGCAGGTTTGTTGGAATCTTTTTTAGTAGCATGGAAAGCCAGGATATAAAATACACCTCCGTTAAAGGAAGTTGCTTGTCCTACATTGCGTCCGGCAAGTGTATAAGAAGTATTTGCTATCAACGCTAATCCATCCACTGCTTTCACATTGTATTTAAGCGCCAGGCCTGCGTTCGTCATGTTCATGCGGTTGCTGGGGAAGGGCATATTGTTGCGGGTAATATCAAAACCACCCTGGGTGGTCCAGTTACTCAGCATAGCCTCAGCAATCATCCGCTCCGTACGATAGCCCAGTCGCACATTGTACTGCGTGGCGTTTGGCATACTCACCTTATTGGTGTAATGCATTTCTGTTGTGTAGTAGGAACTGCGATCGATGGTCGTATTGCTGCGTACAACATAGCTGCCCGAAGCGGTCGCAAAGAAATCGCCTACCTGGTAATCAGCAATAGCACGAAGGGTGAGGTTGGTACTGCCCAGTCCGAGTGACAGCGGTAAAAAGTCCACCACGTAGTTGCTAACAGGAAACGATATGCCCCCTACGCCATACAATGACAGGGTACCGGCGCCCAGATCTGTCTCAACGGGCATGTATTTTACCCAGAGCGAGAGATCCTGCATACCTTTTAGTCCGTGCAGCGTACCGGCACTCGCTTTTGTTTGTATATAAGGAATACCAAACAAAATGTTGAGTTTACTGCTGATCCCGTAGTTACCCATCACAGCAACCGACTGCGTTGATACGGTACCCAGGTTCTCGTTGTTTCTTTTCAATGTTCCTTCCCAGTAGTGGTCCCAGCTGCTATAGCCATAAACAGCACCTACGCAAAAGTTTCGTTTGGCCATCATAATGGCATCGGCATCGGTTTGCGCCTGCGCCGGATACCAGCAAACACCCATTATGGAACTTGCCAGGGCATATAATAAAATTTTTAAAGACGGTTTCATTTCTTTGGTTTGTTTTGGTTAGTTGGAATAAGGGTTAGAAACGAAACGCGCATCCAATCGTCACAGAATAATCCGCGAAAGCAGCATCGCCCTGGCTGTAGACACCCGTAATTTGGGTTTTTACTTTATCAGCATAGCTCTGGGTGCGAGCCCGTTTCATCGCTACGGGTACAAACGCATAAAAAGTCGTCTTCTTTGCCCTGTAAGAAATACCAGGCTCGGCTGAAATAACATAACCGGGTCTCCTGAAACCAGCGCTACCTCCAACGAGATCTTTAGCCGGCAGGCATTCATCACGAACCCCCAATGAACCACTAAAATTGCCGGAGTTCAGCGTAACACCTGCACGGAACATGTACTGATCCGGAACACTCATGGTGGCGCTGCCATACAAGATGGAAGATGCAGAAGGTGCATTCTGGCGGGTGGCCGATACACCATTCTGCTCGCGCGGATTGAGCAGGTAGTAGAAATTACCATACACACCGACCGTTCGGTTGAAATTATAATACGCATTGATCTCAGTGGTAAAACCAGTGCCACCATCTCCCAATTGAATCGATTGATCTACTGGTCCGAGTGCCTTGGTGGTATCGGATGTATAGAAATAATCCTGTACGCGGTAATCACCGGTTGCGAATTTGATGCCCAAACCTACCTGGATATTTCCTTTTGGCATTTTTGCCGGATCGAGCAACCAGCGATAGGCAGCGACCCGGATATCACCCAATCCGAATGAACGGGTGCTGTGTCTGGTTTTTCCACCATGTTCGTACAATGAGGAACGGGTATTTGAGTTCACCGGAAGGTCGATCGCAAAGGACCAATACTTATTAGGATTGTAGGAAAGGGCGAGGTCAGCATTGTACACATAATTGATCACTTCAGTTCCCTGGGCCACCCGCTGCTTCTGTTCCTCTGTTCCAACAAAATGGCGGAAAGAGCGATAATACCGGTTGTTAAAATTCAGGGACCACTTATCGGTCAAATCACTGTGACCAGCCTGGTTGGCGGCGCAGTATCCACCCGTACTACGGATGGCCACACAGCCCTGGGCCTGGATTTTTGCAACAGATGCCATTGTCATGACCACGATAATCAATGCTTGTCTCATAATAGGTTTGTTTTGGGAATTAACAGGAATAATGGAATCGCTACGATTCCTTTTTCATTTTTAGTTTGGTTACTATAAGTTGTCCTACTTTTTTGCCGAACTCTGTGCTCACGATGCAGGAATGATGAAAGTGTATACCACCGTAAAACCGGCCCCAGTTATTTTCAACGGCTGCATCGCGGAACGATTTATACGAGCGGCTGTCGATACCAAATTCCAGTTCGGTGGTATCTGTATAAGGAAAATTATCACCGAATACATGGGTCAGCGCTTCTGCGTTGGCGGCTGATACGGTAGAATGCCCGCAGGTATATTCCGGGAAGGGCGGCGTTTGCAGGTAGGGGCTCCAGTTGGGATCGATGTATTTATTGATCACTGTTTCCGGCCGCACCGTATTGGAACGGTATTTTTGATCCCAGCATTCAATAAACGAATCAAACTGTGCAATGGCGGTAATCGCATAAGCATATACGGTAGTAGCGTAATCGGCCTTTGCTTTTTTCGCAGCAATGCCCACAATACTCATCCAGTGACCCGGAGGCGAGAACTTTTTTGTGCCGAACATGACGTGGCCCGATACATTCAGCTTGAATGGGTTGTCGTCCCAGAAATCGGCGATGTGCTTTTGTTCAGGCGTCAGGCTGTCAACAGCATTCTTTACCAGCATCACCTCTTTATAGTAATCGCTGTTTTTGTTGGTGATATCAAACTTAAAGGGTGGTGGTGGTGGCATCTGGTTGGCACTGTCCATTACCAGCGGGCGGATTTCATTCCAATGCGGCTCCATCGCGGAGGTATAGGCCGGTGGTGTAGGCACCCATCTGCCCGGTGAATCGAGCACATTGTACTTGGCAGCACTTCTCGTTTGCGCGTAATTGTCTTTTTTGCTCCAGGCAAGAATAACAGACGACACCGTATCTGCATAGGCAATGGTGTTCTCCATTACGTCATCGGGCATGCCTTTTTCCACGACCATTTTTTTCAGGCTATCCGTATACGCTTTCATGCTGCCGGCAGGAAATGTAACGGCTTCACCCAGGTTGCAGAAGGCCAGCAGCGCTGCGAATTCATAATCGGTTTTCTTTGTCGTATCCGGCTTTGGCAATTGGCCCAAACCATTCAATTGTCCGCCTAAGGATTGGTATTTCGCCGGGTAACCGCCAGCGATCACTTCGTATGCTGCAATGGAAGCATAGAGGTAATTGCGGGAAGCCACGATGGGACTGAAATTGTTGCCCATTACTACGGTGTTGAGTTCATGAACTGTGTTGGCGAACAGAATCGGGTCGCTGGTAACTTTTTTGTAGTCACCGTTATTAGTGCGACAAGAAGCGAAGACGCTGCAGGCAAATGCCAGCAAAAGGAAATATTTCATGGTAGATTGATTACATCGAAATGGCAGATGGCCCCGGACAGGGACAACCATGCAAAAGAAAAACGCGCAAAGAGAAGAAAATACTAAGCCTCGGGCGGCTGAGCGGGCGTGTTGTGGAATAAATTAGAAGCGGCAGGCGCCTGGTACAAATTAAAGGAAGCAATGGTAATCACGGATGCATGTGCCTGAACAGACAATTGCTGCAGGTCATCGTAATCACCCAAAGAAGTTTTTACAATCGTATTGCTGTGAGAGCTGCCGGATTTTTTGGCGGAATTGTCCTGCTGAATATCGCTGGACATCTTCACAAAATCACCTTTGGCAATTTCCAGTTTTTGTTTGGCCTGGTTGGGAATGCATTTCAGCACGAGCTGACCGTTCTCTACTTTCCGTTTTACGTATTTGTAGTGAATGCCGTTTACTTCTACTTCCCCGTCATACCGTTCAAAAGAAGCCCAGTCGGTCTGGTAGGGCATATTCAGGGGAACCTTGATTTCTATTAATTGGGATTCGTCGTAATCGCTTTTGTCGAGCATTGCTTCGAGGCGGGCATCGGC
>JAGWTK010000223.1 GCA_028876035.1 Bacteroidota bacterium | reverse complement strand
AGCGCTCATAGAGCAAGCGCTGCGCAGCCGGCTTTCCCTGCAGGCAATCCCTGATTAGTTTGCTTTCGTCCGTCATTCCTGGTTAAAAATTTGACAATCTACCCTCATTTACCGTTGCACCCCTCGCTTAATAAAGACAAAAAAAATCCCGCCATAGCGGCGGGACCCAACAAATATTGCAAACGGAACTTATTCAACCTTGAACGGCACGTCGTACGCTCCCCAAAGCAGGTGTACAACACCGTCTTTTCCAACAGATATTGTAAATTTCTCCGCAAAGGCCGACGCTTTGCCGGCTTTCACTTTTACCCGGAGCGCATCAGCGGCCTCGCTGTACTCTGTACCCCATTGCTTCCAGGTTTTATTAAAGATAATGACCCAATCATCGCCGGTAGCAAGTGAATACAGGCCATATTTCCCGGCCGGCAATGCCTGCCCTTCCACCTTAACGTCTTTGTTTACTTCAAAAACGGTTGCTTCATTGGCACCGGTACGCCAAACCTTGCCGGGCAGCGGTTCCAGGTCTTTTCCAATCGTGCGCCCTTTTACAGAAGGCTGGCTGTAGTTGATGGTAATGGTAGCACCACTGGCAGTGGTACCCGTAGCAACCGCAGGGGGACTGGCTCGTTTTGTTTTATCGTTCTGGCCACAGGCCGTGAATGCTACGAGGCAAACAGTTGCAAACAATACGATCGATTTCATGTGTGTTAATTTTATGTTTTAAATGTTCTGACTATTTTTTTTCTGCTACCTCTTTTAGTTTATTGAGCGATACCTGCATCAATGGTCCCAGTTGCTGGTCATACACAATGCTCTGAAATTTTTCCCAGGGATACCAGCTTACATTAAAATCGAAATACCATTGTACGGTGGTGCCGGTGGTACCGTTGCCAATGAGCACAAATCCACTGCCAAATTTTTTGCCGGAAGCTTGCAGCCACTCGAACAGAAGCACACTATCCCGCTCCTGTCCAGGCGAAATCGTCATTTCGTCGGCCACAATACGTCCGTCTTTCACCGACGCATGGCCATAAGCCATCACAAAGCGGTTCCACTCTTTCCAGTTTTGAAGAACTTTTATGAGGGGACGAACCGAATCAGGCGCAGCGCTGATATCCACCGCCCTTGATATGCGCTGATGAGAGGGCAGCAACGATGAGATAAGCAATAAAACGATAAAAAGAACCACCGCACTGATCAGTGCCAATTTGATAAGCCGCATGCAAAATGCATTTATTTATCAACAATACTACTCCCAGCGGAACACTTTTACGGCCAGCGAATACGCGATAACCCCCCAAATGGCCAGCACACCCAGCTGTTTCCAGCATTCATACAAATGCGCTCCCTCAAATGCCACTTTGCGCATCGCTTCGTTCAGGTAGGTCAGGGGCAATATCCGGCAAAAGGGTTGCAGCCAGCCCGGGAATACATCAATAGAAAAAAAGGTTCCGGATAATAGAAACTGGGGCAGGGTAATCAGGTTAGCCAATGGCGGAATCGAACTCTCGCTTTTCGCCAGTCCGCTTACCACAAAACCCATTCCCATAAACACGACCAGGCCGAGAAAACTTAGGATCAATAATTCAACCAGGGTAAGTGCACCATGGATGAGGGTGAACCCGAATACAAAATGTCCAATCAGCAAGATTACAATTGCAGTAATCATCTGGAACAAAACCCGGCTGATGGCTTCCCCAAAAACAATATTCCGCCTGTTGATGGGCGTTGCAAAAAAGCGTTTGAGCACCATTGTTTGCCGCAGGTTGAAAAACAGGAAGGCAACACCGAAGATACCCGCGCTTAACAATGAAAAACCCAGCTGACCGGGCAGGATGAAATCGATCATCTTGTATTCGGTCACATGCTTGATGTCATCCGGTCGCGGTACATATGCGGCATACGCCGGCCGGATACCCAGGATCGCATTGTTCACCTTCTGACTGATATTATCGGCAAGGGTCAGGAACTGCGGTATCTTATCACTGCTGGCGGTGGTACTGCGAAAACGGAGAATATAATCCGGTTTTGCACCGGCCACCGGATTTTTTTCAATCTTCACCACACCTGCGATCTTTCCTTTATTGAGATCGGTCTCCAGTTGCGCGGCAGTCGGATACACCATCACTTTTATACTTTTCGAAGCGATCAACGAATCGTACAGGGCATTGTGTGTATCATTTCCTTCGTCAAATGCAATCTTAAAAACAGGTCCGCCGCCCCCGCCTCCGATAAAGCCAAACACCATGATAAATATGAGGGGAAAACCAAAGCTGAAAACAACAGCAGAAGGACTTCTGAATATTGATCTGAAACTGGCTTTGGTAATCGCCAGCATTGCTTTCCATTGATTATAGGACCTGTCCATGTATGCGTTCTATTTCGGGCAAATCTATCTGATAAAAAGCTGGTCGCAAAAAAGCGGCCGTCAAAACAGACACTCTCCCCTGATTTTTTTAGTTAATGAAACAATCAAAGGGCATCCTGGCCTGTGCGCTATTGAAAGATTTTTTCAATTTCCGGATTGACTGGTACATCGACATGCCTTCAACGCCCAGTTCTTTTTCCATGGCCTGTGATTCGATCGTTTTTTTATAGCCGCCGGTGAGTGTCTCCCACCAGCTCAGCGGCTCCGGATACTCCTTAATGCGGTAGGAACCTGACTTTGCCATCCGCGCTGCGCAATCAACCGCGTCCTGCAAACCGCCGATACGGTCGGCCAGTCCAAGCGCAATGCCTCTTTGTCCGGTCCACACCCTGCCTTGTCCGATACTATCCACCAATGCCGTGTTAATATGCCGTCCTGTTGCAACGCGGGTCAGGAAGGTTTGGTAGATGCTGTCAATATCGCTCTGTAAAAACTTTTTTTCCATCTCAGTGAGCGGACGGCTGGCGGTGGGCATGTCGGCAAAGGGTCCTGTCTTTACGCCATCGAACGTGATACCCAGCTTATCACTGAACAGGCGCTGCATGTTTGGAATGATCGTAAATACGCCAATCGATCCCGTTAAGGTATTGGGTTGGGTGAAGATGCTGTCGGCCCCGCAGGACATATAATAACCACCCGAAGCAGCATAATCGCCAAAGCTGAGCACCACCGGCTTTTTCTTTTTGGCCAGCTCCAGTTCACGCCACATGTCTTCACTGGCCATGGCACTTCCGCCACCGCTGTTTACCCGTACCACGATTGCTTTGATATTGTCATCCATCCTTGCGGTGCGAATCAATCCACGATAGGTATCGCCGCCGATATCGCCCTTGTCTCCCCTCCCATCAACAATATCGCCCTGGGCAAAAATGACGGCAATTTTATCGGACCCAGACCCGTTTTTATAGTTCACTGCCTTTGCATATTTACCGATGGGTACAAAATTGATCTTGTCTTTGTCCGCAAGGGACAGCCGTTTCCTGATTTCTTCTTTCACTTCATCGTCGTAGCGAACGCCATCCAGTAGCTGGTATTTCACCGCATCAGCAGCAGTTTGTATCGTCATGCTGTTGGCCAGTTGGTGCAGGGTAGCCGTGTCTGTATGACGCGCTGTGGCTGTTTCGATGAGAAAGCGATTGTACAGGTCATTGAGGAAAACGGTCGACTGCAGCCGGTTGGCATCTGTCATTTCGGTGGCGCGAAACGGTTCGGTCGCGCTTTTGAATTTACCCGCATAAAATATTTGTGGTTCGATGCCCAGTTTATCGAGGGTTTGTTTGAAGAACATGTATTCCAGCGAGAAACCTTTCCAATCCAGTCCGCCCTTTGGATTGGCATACACTTTATCAGCAATATTGGCGACATAGTAGGCGCGTTGCGGAATCACATCTGCAAATGCATAGATGAATTTTTTGCCGGATTTGAAATCGGCCAGAGCGTTGCGGAGTTCTTCGGAAGTAGCGAAGCCATTGGGATTTCCGTTACATTTAATATAGATACCCTTTACCGCGCTGTCGGATTTGGCATAATGGATCAGGCGCACGATGTCGTACAAACCCGGATTATCATAATTATCGTCGCCACCCAGGCCCGAGAAAGGATTATCCTGTACCTGTTCGCGAATCACCTGGCTGAGATCAAGATAGAGTACGGCGGCCTTGCCTGTTTCCGTTTTATCGGATGAAACACTGCTGGCGATACCCGCAATCCAGGCAAAAAAGATGATGATTGCAATGATGCTGAATATGCCGATGGCAAGCAATGCCGCAAAAAACATTTTGAAAAATTGTCGCATTGAATTCGCTTTAGCGGACCATTAAATTTAGAGATATTTGGTCCGGCTTATTTTGGCAATATATGAATACGGTTTATTTACTGACAGGCGGCAATGTAGGCAATCGTTTGGAATATCTTGCAAAAGCGCAGGAAGGCCTGGCCCGCCGCTGCGGACAAACCGGCACTGTTTCTTCGATATATGAAACAGCGGCCTGGGGAAAAACCGATCAACCCGCATTCCTCAACCAGGTTATTCAATTGCACACCTTATTTGCGCCGCCCGTACTGCTGGAAAAGATTCTATCGATTGAACATGATATTGGGCGGATACGGCAGGAGAAGTACGGGCCACGCACGATTGATATTGATATCTTGTTGTACGGTGAACAGGTCATCGAAACACCCGGCCTCATCATCCCCCATCCCCGGCTCGCCGATCGCAGGTTTGTACTGGTGCCGCTTGCAGAAATTGCGCCGCAACTGGTACACCCTGTATACCATGAAACCATTGAAAGTTTGCTCAAAAAATGTACTGATCCACTGACTGTGAAAAAGTTTTCGCAGGTCTGAGCAACAGACAACTTACTATTGCAGTAAATCGGGCATGAACCACCATTTCGTTACCATTGAAGGCAATATCGGCGCGGGCAAAACAACCCTATCTCACCTGCTGGCCAGGCATTACAATGCGCGGCTGGTGCTGGAAGAATTTACCGACAATCCTTTCCTGCCCAAGTTCTATTCAAACCCAAAGCAATTCGCTTTTCCGCTGGAACTGTTTTTCATGGCGGAACGTTACAAACAGCTAAAAGAGCTCATCCATACCACCGATCTTTTTCAAACCATCACCATTTCGGACTACCTGTTCACGAAATGCCTGCTCTTTGCAAAAGTGAATTTACCGGAAGAAGAGTTTCGGCTCTACCAGCGGCTATTCGACATCATCCACCAGCAGCTGGTGCAGCCTGATGTACTTATCTACCTCCATTCACCGGTACAAAAACTGCAGCAAAACATCCGCAAGCGCAACCGGAGTTACGAGCAGGCCATCCCCGACGAATATTTGTTTAACCTCCAGGAGACGTACACGCACTACATTAAACAGCACAATATCAAAACCATCTTTATCGATGCCTCCAATGCCGATTTCCTCGGGAACGAAAAACACCTGAAAGTGGTAACCGATGCGCTGGATAAGGACCTGGGAGAGGGACAGCATTATTTTACATTACCCTGAGTTAATGTGCTAATGTGCTGATGTGCTGATGTGAAAATGGGGTACAAAGTACAAAGTACCAAGACGAGTCGCCATAATGCACCGGGTCTTTACTTGGTGTCACTTTTGGATTGAAACTGGGGGTACTTAGTACGTAGTACTTAGACTATTCATCAGGATAGAGCTGCGGTATAAATATTTTTACTTTTTAATTTTTACTTTCTACTTCTGCTTACCGCTTACCCAACAGCCGATCAAAAAGACTTACCACTTAAAACTTATTACTTACTACTTAACTTTGTTCCTCATCCAACTCCTCCGCATGAGCCTAACCGTGCAGTCCAGGGATCCATTTGCTTCCATTAAACAGAAAGAATTCAGGGTATTATTAACAGGACGATTCCTGTTTATTATGGGCCTGCGCATGATGAGTACCCTGGTAGGATGGTGGATTTATAACCTCACCAATGCGCCACTGGCGATTGGATTGGTAGGACTTTCAGAGTTTGTGCCTGCGTTCACGATGGCGCTCTATGCGGGTCATACGATCGATATCAGCGAAAAAAGAAAGTTGATCCTGCGCGGAATGGCACTCTACCTGCTCGCTTCCTTGGTTTTGTTGCTGCTGTCAACCGCTTTCACCCAGAACCGGCTCAGCAATCATGCCATTGCCGGCGGTATCTATGCAACGATATTCTTTACCGGCATCATCCGCGCATTTGTGGGGCCGAGTTTTAATGTTATCCTCGCTTCCATCGTCCCGAGAGAACATTTGCAAAACGCTACAACCTGGAACCAGGGCACCTGGCTCACCGCTTCTGTATGCGGACATGCGGTTGGCGGATTCCTGATAGCAGGATTGGGCAATACCGGTACGCTTTGTTGCATCGTCGTTTTCATTACGCTTGCGCTGGTGAACATGTTCCAGTTAAGTCCCAAGCCTCCCGTGCTTGAGCGAAAAGAAAAACGTACCTGGGAAAGCGTAAAGGAAGGATTAAGGTTTGTGCTGCGCACCAAAGAAGTCCTGGGCGCCTTATCCCTCGATTTGTTTGCTGTATTGTTTGGCGGGGCCGTGGCCATGGTACCCGTATTTGCCCGTGATATCCTTAAAATTGGTCCACGCGGTTTCGGCTTTTTGAATGCAGCTTCCGATATCGGCGCGATTTGTATTGTTGT
>JAGWTK010000222.1 GCA_028876035.1 Bacteroidota bacterium | reverse complement strand
ATTAGAATTTATAGCGCAGGCCAAACAGGAAACTTGTTTTGTAAAAGTCTTTTTGGATGATAATCTTGTTGGCCGGATCCGACTGCAATGCCAATGCGCGGGAGCCACTCGACTTGAGGTAAGCATCGTAGGACTGGTGCAGCGATAATTCGTACGGTGCATCGGTGAGGTTGTTGACCTTGCCATATACGGTGAGCTTTTTCACGATGCGTTTTTCGAAGGAGAAGTCGAGCTGCGTGGTGGGCGATTGCCAGTAATGCAGACCCAGGTAGGGACTGATAAAGCTGATTCTTTCACCGGTATACACAACGGCAACCTGTATGTCTAATCCTAAGGCCGGGTTTTTGTAAATGAGGGAAAGGTTGCCGATATGGTTGGATTGTCCTTGCAGTGGACGCGTTTCAGCAACGCGCTTTGATACAATGGCGCCTGCATCGTTTCTATACGAAGTAAGCATGCTGTCATTGGTAATAGAAGACTTGGTGTACGTGTAGTTGGCAGATACGCCGAAGTAGCCAAAATATTTCGTGAGCACTGCTTCGAATCCGTAGTTGGTAGCGCGGCCAATGTTCACGGGTTGCAGGTAAAGTGAATTGACATTGAGC
Source organism: Bacteroidota bacterium (assembly GCA_028876035.1). GTDB lineage: Bacteria > Bacteroidota > Bacteroidia > Chitinophagales > Chitinophagaceae > JACMLD01. The sequence goes on along the minus strand of JAGWTK010000222.1, from coordinate 6,016 downwards.
GGCTTCACGGCCGATATCTCTATTGGGTCCTGGATGTTTTTATAAAATACACCAAGCAGTAACTGGTCCGCTTTGCCCGGGTAGTATTCGTAGCGAAGATCAAGGTTATCGGCATAGGAATGACGCAGGTTTTGCGGGTCGCCCCTTTCTTTGAAGAATTCACCATCGGGACCATCTGGAATCAGCTCGGCAAAACCGGGTCTTGCAATGGCTTTGTACCAGGCCAGGCGCAGGTTCTGCAAGGGCGACAAGGCGTATTTAAATTGAACGGATGGCAATAGATCGGTATAACGGATGGTGCCGGATTTGGCATTAACATCTTTTGATAATTCGGTTTCATAGTGCTGCCGGGTTTGTTCCACCCGCAATCCGCCCAATACTTCCAGCGGCTTTGCAATTTGCCATTTGAGTTGTACATACCCCGCGTTGATCTTTTCGCTGAAGCTGTAATTGTTTCCACTCACACTGGGAACCCCCGAGCTGGCAGGGTTGAAGATGAAGTTGGCGCTGTTGATATTGGTATACACTGCGCCGAGTTGTGGGTCGAGGCTGTACTGGTTGTAAAAATTGGATCGGTCACGGGAGCGGATGAGCCCGCCAATCTTTATTTCTCCCTCCCGCTGTACGATTTTAAAGCCTTTCGACAAATTAAGGTAGGCTGAATAATCTTTGTCGCCGTTGTGTGTCCAAAGCCGGGTCATCGACTGAAGTTTATCCTGCGTGAGCGAAGTAGCTACAATTGCATACTGGTGGGTGAATTGCGCCTGGTCGGGAATATGGTTGTTGGCGGTTGAGTACACCAGGCTCCAGTCGGCCTTAAACGAATGCCCCAGTTTATGGAAACCCTGCAAGGTGCTGTTGTAGATCGATTGGTATTGCCAGGTGCTTCGTTGCGAGTTATTCACGAGTGAATTCAGCGCAACGGTATCGAAAATGATCCTGGTTTGGTAATCATCTAACCGTACAAAAGTGTTCGACCACGCAATTTTATTATTGGCATTGATCTGGTAATCGAGTTTACCATTCAGTCCGATGCGTCTGCTCTCCTGCGAGTACTGGCGGAACTGCAAATCTGAAAAAAGCGGAATATTGTTGAGTCCGGGTTGCGAATTGGGCAGAAAGAAATTGGACTGTGTGCCCCGGAAAATGTCCTGGTAACTGCCCGACACAATAAATCCGATTTTTTTGTTGCTGCCGATGCGGTTGCCAAAGCTGATACCGAGGGTAGTATTAACCGGGAAGCTTTTGGAAGTATAGTTCAGATGGCCGACCGGAAAATCGGACGGTGTTGCTACGTAACTTCCACCGTGAATTTCGGCAGGAGATTGTTTATTGATGCTGCTTCTGTCAAAGTGCTGGAAAGTTTGCGATCCGAGAATGCTGTTATAACCGGCAGCTGCATTCACCTGGAAAAGCTTTGTCATTGGTGCGTCTTTCATCACGAGGTTGATCGTGCCGCCTATAGCATCTCCTTCCATGGAAGGCGTCAGACTCTTGCTCACTTCCAGCCGCTCCAATAGTTCAGATGGGAAAAGATCCAGCGGTATAAAACGGTTTTTGTTATCCGGACTGGGAATTTTGATTCCGTTGATGAGGGTATTGATATAGCGCTTTTCCATACCACGGATGATTGGGTAACGCGCTTCACCCGAACTGCTTCTTTCAATGGTCACGCCACTCACGCGCTGCATGGCATTGGCCACTGTTATATCAGGAAGGAGTTGCAGTGTTTTTGCAGAAAGTACATTTAATACAGGGTCTGCAACTTTTTCCAGTCGCCTGGCGGATTTATCGCTGCCCGCAGCTGCACCGGTGATTACTACAGATTCCAGTTCCGCCGATAATGGTTTTAGGGTGATTTGCACTGCCGTACGTTCAGTAGATGTAACAGTAACGAGGGTGTTGCCAGATGCAGTGTAACCAGCATAGGTTACGCCTAATGTATAATTTCCTGGTGCCAGTTTATTGAAGCGAAAGCTTCCATCCAGTTTTACCAGGGTCATGTAATTGGTGCCAACGATTCGGATGCTGGCGCCTACCAGGGGTTCGCCGGTTTTTTCGTCGGTAACCGTTCCGGATAAGGTTTGACTGTATATGGACAGCGATGTAGTAATGGAAAACAATAAACAAAGAATGTAGCGTTGCGTTGACGGTGATCGCATGCAGGTTTTGGTTTAGGCTGCAAATATTTTGTTTATTTGAAAGCCTTTGCCGCCGCAATCAATTCTTATTGATTTGGTAATCGCCCGATAATAGAAGGATAACAGGGCTTTACAATTTGATCACCCGGGCTTTGCAGTAGGTTCACCATTTTGTTCAGGTCATGGCTGTTGGGGCGTGCTTGAGGGAAACGAATTTCGTCCTGCAGCAGGAACAGGACTTGTCTGATTAATTTGCAAATGGATGGTCAGTTCAGGAATGCGATGGTGGTTGCTTTTATCTGCAGCGCCTACGCGAGCGCGGCCAGGTTTTCCTTTTGTACTGCTTCAGCCGCACCGGTATTTTGCATGTACCAGTACACACCCCAGATCAGCGCAGCACTCATATCCCGAAAGCGCCAGTTCATATGAATCGGTGTGAAATTGCTTTCGGCATCCATCACAAACTGGCATACGAGCCGTGGCCTGGTTTTATTTTGGTCATACATTACAAGCTCGGTGCCGGGCTTATTATAGTTCAATGAGAAGTCGGTCACTTCACCCCTGAATAAAATTGTTCCGGACTCCTCGCGTCGCGAAGTATCGTTCAATGCAATAACGGCTTCCTTAAATCCGTATTCCGTTTCAATTACTACGGTGGATCGGCGGGGCCGCCGGCGACTTACGAAGAACACGCGCTGTTCACCCTCGCTGTAGACACGTATCGATTGCTGGGCAAGCTGAAAACTCATTTCACCGGCCAGCTTGTTATTCACGATGAGCTTGTAGACCTGTCGGTTTGTTTCTGTTTTCGTAACCCTTATCCATTTCATAGCTATAGCAGTGTAGCTTTAAGATAGGGGAATTTTGAACGCTGCAAAATGATCATTCAGCACATAGGCGGTGGATAATTTTAAACGAATTGAAATTCATTTACATAGAGATCCGGAATCCCTGAAAACTTAACATTGAGCGTTTTTGTTTCCGGGAGAAAATGCACGGATGTATAAGGTAGCCCTACGATGTTCTATTGTTAACACTGGAGATACATTGATTGAATACCTTGTATCAGCAAGCAATCGAAATTTGGCAATTTCACTGTCGGCGCCGGTTTTTACCAGCGCCTTTTTTTATGCCAGCGCGGATGTTCACCTTTTTTGCACATTCCGAGGGGTTGACCTTTGCATCATATTTTGTTAATAGCGGCTTAACCACCGCTTAACAATGCGCTTCTAGTTTCGCGGCTCAACCTATTGGCATGTTAACCCGCAAGCTATTGCTACTATTCTCTGTTACATTATTAATATATGTAAGCGGCCTGTCTCAATCCGTACGGGTCGCCGGCAAAATCACCGACACGGAAACCGGTAACGGCATTGCCGGTGCTACGGTCCGCATCAGCAGCAGTACAGGAAGTTCGGCTGCCACTACCGATGTAGAAGGAAACTTTTTTGCTACACTTCAACTTCACCGGCGCTATCGTTTTTCTGTCAGCAGTATCGGCTACCAGGAGAAACAGGTGACCGACAGCTTTTCAACGGTGTCCGATATTCCCTTGCTGGCTATTTCGCTTTCCAAATCAAGAAAGCAATTACAGGATGTAGTGGTGCAGGCAACGGTACGACGTGAGGCACAGGCATCCCTGTACAGTGCACAAAAAAATAGTTCTGCTATTTCAGATGGGATTTCAGCAGAATTAATTCGTCGTTCGCCCGATAAGAACACGGGCGATGTATTGAAAAGAGTAAGTGGTGCATCTGTGCAGGACAATAAGTTCGTGGTGATACGCGGGCTGAGCGAACGGTACAATGTTTCTCTTCTGAACAACTCCGTGTTGCCAAGTACCGAAGCGGATAAAAAGGCATTTGCATTTGATATTATTCCTTCTTCCATTGTAGATAACCTCGTTATTTATAAAACGGCCACGCCTGATCTGCCGGGTGATTTTTCCGGTGGCGCGATCAAGGTATTCACAAAGGATTTTCCGGCACGCAGTATCAACGAAGTTTCGGTATCACTCAGTTACAATTCCCTTACTACCGGAAAAAACTTTTATACCGGTTTTCCGAAAGGCAGTCTGGACGGTATTGGTTTCTTTGGGAACTCGCGGCTGATTCCCGGTGCCTATTATAATAACAGGAATGGTTTTATCCTGAACAGCAATGATTTTAAGAAATCGGTTACTAAACTATTCCCGAATACATTCGGTTACGAAGCCGGCTACCGCAGTATCCCAGGCATCAGCGTTGGGTTTACCAGTGGCAATACCAGGGTGATGAAGTCGGGCAAGCTTGGTTATATTTTTTCATTGAATTATGGCAATGCCAGGGCGGTTTCAGTGCGCGACAGGAATGAATACGATATCGTAAAGCGCAATATTTACGACTATGCCACCAATGGGTATGACGAGAAAAACAATCTCTCCGTATTGCTCAACCTGAGTTATGCCTACAAGCGGAGCAAGATTGCATTCAAGAGCATTTTCAATAACAATTTCGTAAAAACAGTTGGAATCCGGCAGGGCACGAATTATGAAAATGGTCCGGATAATCCCTTCTACCTGAGAAGCGCCAATAGTGAGGCTTCCGGAAACGGCCTGGTGAACAGTGTACTGGAAGGCACCCACAAGCTGAGTGAGCATTGGGCATTGGACTGGAGCGGATCGTTTGGGTACACGTATAAAAATCAACCCGACCAGCGCATACTGGCTTTTCGTTCGCCTGAAAACGACAAGAGCTCCTACTACCTCCGGTTGAGTAACGAGAACTCTCCTGAGATACGAAACGCTGGTCGTGTTTATTCTTTCCTGGGAGAATACATCTATGGCGCTAATCTGAATGCTACGCGGCAATTCCAGTTGGGCGGACAAACGCAGAAACTCAAGTTTGGTACCATGAACTACTACCGCGACAGGGCAGTAGAGGTAGACGCCCTCGGGTATGCATCGTTGAGTTCTTTTGGTGTTACGATACCCGAATCAAAAACAACGACATTCAATAACCTTTTCTCACCGGCGAATATTGACACCTATGATCTGACGGTTGCCAATATCGAAACCAACTCTACTGATTATACCGGGAAAGCGATGATGAATGCTGGTTACCTGATGATGGACAATCGGTTTTCTGACAAGCTTAAAATGACCTGGGGTGTGCGGGCTGAACGTTACCACCAGGAATTAGCTGCACGCGGCAAAGTAAAACGGACGTATGACAATACCGATTTCCTGCCTTCCTTGCTGCTGACTTATTCTGTGAGCAATAAAACCAACCTGCGACTGGCAGGGTCACAGGCGGTGAACCGGCCTGAGTTCCGGGAACTGGCGGATTACAGCGTGTTCGATTATGACAATTATGTAGCCGTTCGGGGAAATCCTTCGCTGGTACGTTGCCGCAATACGAATGCAGATCTGCGCTACGAATGGTTCCCAGCTGCAGGAGAAATCGTGTCGGCCAGCCTTTTCTACAAATATTTCGACAAACCCATTGAGCAAACCAATAAAGGCAACGATGTGCTCTCTTACGAAAATGCCGACCATGCCACCGCTTATGGGGCCGAGATTGAACTGCGCAAAAAACTGGATTTTATTTCAGGTGGATTTTTCCGGCAGCTCACATTTTATGTAAATGCTGCGCTGATCAAAGGGGCGGTACAGTTTGGAGGTACTAATTACAACAGTCCCTTACAGGGCCAGTCGCCCTACCTGGTCAACAGCGGCTTGTCGTATACTTCGCCCGATGATCAGTTTGCCATTAACCTGCTCTATAACCGCATTGGTCCGAGGCTGAAATTCCGTGCCATCAACGGCGCTTCACTTAATATCTACGAACGTCCCCGTGACGTAATCGATTTTCAACTGAGCAAGAAACTCATTCAAA
>JAGWTK010000221.1 GCA_028876035.1 Bacteroidota bacterium | reverse complement strand
CTCGGATCAATGCAAGCAAAGTGCACAACGCGGCCGTCAATGAAAATGCCGCGGCAAAAGGGAAAAACCAAATGAGTTCACAGAAGCCCAGAAAACTTAGAAATACCGCAAACAAAGCGGTCATTTTCCGATCAGGTGCTGTCGACAGCAACCATAATGCGAAGCTGACCAGGATCAGTACGCCAATCATACTGTAACCGTAGCCGGCGAAAAAGCTGCCCAGCGTAAGTGACTTGCCCATGAAATCAAAATGCTCCGATTTCATACCTCTAATAACCGCAGCTACCTTTTCAGTAGGGGCCCGCTCCCAGGTAAGCGCACCAATGGTATGACCGCCCGCATGCAGCAGCATTAACATGGCTGCGATACGTAATAACGTTTTAGTCGTCATTCTGGTGTTCCCTTTCCAGTAGTAATTAAATGATATAAACTGCTGTTGATGTGCTGCGTCCAACCCTTGCGGCAATCGGCAAAACACTCCACTTTCGGGTTGAGGCCGATATGGGTCATATCGATGCGGGTTGCTTCACCTGTATCATTGACCTGCCAGATGACATGCGTGCCCTTCCATTCCGTTTTATCATCCTGCCAATGCAGAAAGCAATCCGTCACCTGCCAGGTTATTTCATGCGGCGTAGGACGGACGATTTCAAAATCTACAAAAGTGTCGCCGAACCGAACCGTAAACGTATCTCCGGCTTTCGTTGCGTTGCCTGTAAAATTTTTGGCCCACCATCCATGCACATCAGCAATAGCGGCGAGCGCCTGCCCGCAAGGAACATGCACGAGGATGCTGGTCTTGTAATCATCTTGCGCAATGCCTTTAAACAGGTTGACAATCGTACCCCAGCCCTGGTCCATACTTTCAATGACTTTGGCAGCACCAGCGAGCCTTTCCAAATTTTTATGCGAGAATTTAATGGTGGTGTTGGATGCATCTTTGGCTACGAATTGAACTTCTACTTCAGTGGTCAGGTTCGGATCAAAGGTAAAGTTTCCATCGATCTGCCAGTTGAGCACCAACCTTTGGAATGGATCCCAAATGAGTACTTTGCCGATATTGACTTCGCTGCCGTCAGCGTGCGTCGAAAACCAGCGTCCTCCTGGCTTCGCTTCCAGCTTCGCATAACGCATGGGCGCTGCTCCAATATGGTAGGCCCTGGGCCACCAGGCATCCATCTGTTGGGTAAAAACGGTAAAGCAGGTTTCCTGTGAGGCCGCTACCTGTACTTCCTTGTTGATTTGGGTAATCATACATTTATTTTTTATGTTTATTTCGTTGCTGTTTTTCGGCGAGAACTTTAAAATTATCGAGCGCCTCGTCCCAAAAGCGGTCCAGGTATTCCCGGATGATCCGAATGCCTTCCGGATCGATATTGTATATGCTGCGCGTACCTTCTGTTTTCATCGTAATCAGCTTTGCTTCCCGCAAGACTTTCAGGTGCTGCGATACGGCAGGCCGGCTTACCGCCATGCCTTTTGCGATATGAACGACTGAGAGGGGACCTTTCTCCAATTTCTCGAAGATGGCGCGCCGGGTCGGGTCGCCGAGGGCGTTGAGCGCCAAATTATATTGTACCGTTGCCGACATGATTTTAATGGTTAGTTTAAACTTACGGTTAGTACAAACTTACTAATAAATTTTACAAGTCCAAATTTTTTTGTTAGCCGTTCAACCCAGTGCGGTGAATAGTTTTGCCGGAATTGGGAGCGGTGCTGGTAGCGATGGTTTGGCGAATCATCTTAACCGGCTCCAACTGCAATGTTGATCGGCCGGCATCAATACCAGGGGATGGGGTATAATTGCCATCCGGCTTATTACCAACTAACAGCTATTGTAGAAAATTGGCCAATCGTTCCTGGATATAGAAGCGCCAGCCCTCAGCAATTTTTTCCCTGGTAAAGGCAAACATGGACCGGGGCAGCTGATTGGTCCCATGGTGGGTGAGCGTAAGCAGGGTGCCCGCAGCGGTTGGTGACAGTTGCCAGCTAACAATAGAGTGACCCGGATAGCCTGCGTACTCCCAGCGGATTTTTAGCGTTGTCGGTGCTGCAACTTCCAGCACTTTCCAACAATGCAAAAGTCCGTCGTTGAATGCACGGGTGACGGTAAACTTTATTTCGTAACCAGGCTTTGCTTCAAAATAAGGGAGGGAATCAAAAAACCAACGGACCATTTGATCGTGGCGGGTAATGGCATCCCAAACCTTGTCGATAGGGGTATCGAAGGATTGGCTAATGACAATGGGAGTATCAGCCGACGGGCGTTGCAGGTAGTTGGGTTTGCTGGTGTCCCATCTAAGGTAAGATACAAAATACTACCCGTGTGTCTTTTTTTGTTAACGGGTTGCCCGGCAACGATTTACTGGAAGATATCCGCGGCATAGCGCACTGGCAGCACGATTGTTGGCTTTTGGTCCAGCCATTGAGTGCCGCAATCTGCCCTGTATACAAGATAACTTGCTCCTTGGATGGCTTCTCTTCTCTTTTCGAGTCATGGTTCCGCGACTGGCAAGCCTACTAGTATAGTTGCGTACTCGGTTTGGATGAACAGCAGCATTGCTTCGTTCCGACTACTTGCTTTGGTAGTCCGTTTTGTGCCGCATGCTTTGCCTGCTCTCGGCAGTAACGTAGATTCGTCCGTAACAAAAGCGCCATAGAAAGGCCTACATGGTGCCGGACGCTTTCTCAAATAGTTGTGCCTGGTAGTGGCAGAGTCTTCGCTTTGTTTCCCGGAATCCTTTCTGGAGTAACTGCACATAGGTTCGCAATGCAGCATACAGCAATTCAAGTGCTTTGTCATTGTAGGCCGTGCCACTAAAGTAGTCGTTGCGGTTGTTAATGTAGTCACCCAGGCGTTGACGGTTTGCATCGTTTAGACCTTCTTCATATAACGGATCCAGCAATATCGACGACAGTTCTTGTTTTAGTTTTTCTTCCACGGGTTTCAGGGCATCAAAGTTGAGCCTTATCTGCTCATAACTGGTGCGTTCGGCAACAAAGGACAGGCCGTTCATCAGCTGCGCGTACAGTTCGTACTTTGCGTCGAATGCATCGTTATAGGCAAAGAAATCGCTGTACTTCGCCGTTAGTGCTGCGGGTATTTGCAGCTGCTGCTCTAAAAAGAAGAAAGACTGGTAAATCAGGGCATCGTGTTGTGTGATTTTTTCATTGAGCGCATCCAGTTCGATTTTCAACTGAGCCTTTAGTTCCTCAATCTCACTCCGGCGGTAGCGCTTACCATCGTAGTCGAAAGTCTTAATGCTGCCGGCCGCTTCGATTTGTTGCATTGTTTCGATATCACCCTGCATGGCAATAGCGGTGTAAACCTGGTCCACCCAGCTGTCGGAAAACAGTTCAGGAACCGATTGGGCCTCGGATTTTAGCGCGGGTAATTCCAGCGAAAAACGATTCGGTTGTTTGAAATCGTAATAGCCATTGTATAGTTTGCTATAGTTGGTGCTTTCCTGTTCCGCCATATATGCCTGTTGAAAAGATTCTGCGGAGAGGGTGGCTGGTGTCTCTTTATAATTCACGGCTTCGAAGATGCGGCCTGTTAACAGCTTCTGCGTTGTTTCGATATTGGTAAAAAGGGTATTTGCCGGTGCATCCTCCTTATTTTTCTGCGAAACTCCTGTTGCCCTTAGTCGTTCAATCCTCTCCGGGGTGGAAGGGTGCGATGCCCATTGATCGCCCACGGTGAGTTTTGATTTGTTAAACCTGCTCTGTTCTTCCAAATTGATCAGCGGCAGGTTATTCACAAAAACGGAACGATTGCTTTCACCCAGGTTGCGAATAACAAACGCATGGTCGCGGTAAAGGTTATCCGTTTTTTGGTTGCTGGATACTTTTTCGTCGTAGAAACGTAATACACTCGTGAATGCATTGTCTGCCAGTGAAAGGCGCAGCAGTGAATGCTGAAGCGGTTCATAGCCGGTAACCGAGGCCGCAATCTCATCGGCATGAAACTCCATTTCGCGCGACAAGCCAAGGTAATTTACATTAACCACCTGGTAGAGCTGCCGAAGCATCCATTGAATCCCCTGGATGATCTGCACAGCTATGGCCACGAAAATAGAAAAGTACCCGCTCGTATTGCCCCATCTTTCCACCAGCCGTTGATAAGAACTGTTATCGTAAAGCATGTCGAAAATCACCTTATTTACGTTGTATACGTAGCTGCCCACTTTCATCGAACGTTGCGAAAAATGTCCGAATTCATGCGCGAGAATGGAACGCAATTCTTCGCGGGTCACTGAATTGACCAGTCCAAGACCAATCTGCAGGTTCTTCCGGATCGGCAGGAACATGCTCCAGAACCCGGAGTCGTAAAAAACAGAAGCATTCACTTCCGTACTCAGGTATACTTTCTTGGGATAACTGGTGCCCACTTCGTCAGCAATGCTGTTAATCATACTAAACAAAGCGGGTTCCTCAGCCGGCTTCAATTCTACCAGGTGCGAACGGTCAACGATGTTTTTCTTAAATAGAAATTTCAGGAGGAAAATGAGTACCAGTACACCCAGGCTGGCCAGGCCAATGCCGAGCGCAATGGTCAGAAACATGGGCCGAAGGGCGATCAGGAAGATGCCGCCTGCAACACAGAGCATGGTTAATACTACTGCCAGGAGCAGGATGAGCAGGTAACAAATTACAAACAGGAGGATGGCAGCTACAGCTTTGCCGGCCTGCTTTCTGAATGCGGGCGATAATGCTACACCTTGCTTTTCTTTCATCAGGAATGGGTTTAGGTAGAACGAATATAAACGATGGAAACCAGGTTTTATGCAGGCAGGTTATATAATCTGATTGCGGAATGTTCTTAAGTCAGATCTTAGTTAGTGTCGGGTGCTGCCGGAAATGGCCGACCCTGGAATGATTGATTCTTGTGGTTGCCACAACGCGGCAGGAACTTTAGACCTTACACCTTAAACTTCTAAACAGGTAAGAGGTGAGTGGTAAGAGCTTGCTCCCCGCAACGCGGCGGCAACTTTTAAACTCTTAAACCTTTAAACTGGTAAGCGGCGAGTGGTAAGAGGATGGTCCCGCAACGCGGCAGCAACTTTTAAACTCTTAAACCTTTAAACTGGTAAGCGGCGAGTGGTAAGAGGGTGGTCTCCGCAACGCGGCAGCAACTTTTAAACTCTTAAACCTTTAAACTGGTAAGCGGCGAGTGGTAAGAGGATGGTCCCGTAACGCGGCAGCAACTTTTAAACTTTTAAACTCTTAAACCTTTAAACTGGTAAGCGGCGAGTGATAAGAGGATGGTCCGCGCAACGCGGCAGCAACTTTTAAACTCTTAAACCCTTAAACCTTTAAACTCCTAAAGGTATTTTCTTAAATGATCAAACAGTTTCTCCCTGATATAATCCGCATCAAACATCGGCCCGTAATGCGGTGCGCCGGGTACGATGGTGATAGTTGCGGGCACCCCGGCGAGCTGTAGCCAGGAATGCAGTAACTGCGACTGCGTCCAGGGAACGGATTGATCTTTTTCTCCCTGTACGATGAAAAAGGGTGGGTCGTTTTTGTCGATATAAGTAACCGGACTGGCCGCCTTGGCAAGGTCGGGGCGGAGAAGACCCATTTCGCCTAACAGGACGGATATAGAAGAACGATTATTGTTTTCGCTGGTATCAGTACCCATCGAAAATGACACCAGGTCGGCCGGACCATAGAAATCCAAAACGGTGCGTACTTTAAAAGAAGGCTTTTTCCCGTTGTGATAGAAGGAAGGAACATTGCTGTTGTTCGACAAGCCCAGCAGCGAAGCCAGGTGGCCGCCGGCAGAAAATCCAATCAATGCTATGTGATTTCTATCGATATGGAATTTTACCGCATTATCATACAAAAACTGGATCGCCTGGTTGCAATCCTGGATCTGCGCCGGAAACTTTGCGGTTGTGCTATACCGGTAGTCGATCGAAGCCAGGGCATAGCCGCTGTTGATAAAGCCTTTCACCGTTTGCCGCATATAGCTCATGTCGGCATACTTGTCATTTACCATCCAGGCACCGCCATGGATCCACACCACCAGGGGTAAGGGTTTAGAGGCCTGGGGCGGGAGGTAGATGTCCAGCAAATGGAAATGAGAAGTATCGTGGGCATAGTTGATGTTTCCAAACACTTTTACATCGGCCGGAAAAATCGATTTAACCCTTTCAGCTGGTTGAGCGATGCAGCAAAGGCTGCAAACAGAAATTATAATGGCAGCAATGATTGTACGCATAGACCAAATGTACGGATTGCAGCATGGAAAATCCGTAAATCGGCTACAAGCTGCCGGCTACTGGCTGCCAGCAGATCCAGATCGACTATTGGGTTTACGTTCTTAATTTTTACGTTTCGGTATTGGTTGCGAACAGCCGGATCAAAAAGACTTACAACTTAGAACTTAAAACATAAAACTTACAACTTACTACTCACATCCCGCATCATGCATTGAGATGCTATTCGTCATTCTTCCCGGCCTGCCTGTCACCTTATCTTGCCATTTGTTCCTCCCTCCCCTGAAAGCACATTCACCATTAAAAAGAATGTTATGAAACCGAATCTTGTTTTCAGGAAGGGACTATGGCTAAGTGCCATCCTGCTGGTTCCCCTGGCGGCCTGCCAGAAAGTGTTCGACTATATTTATTTCCCTGGCAACGGCGATGCAGTCACC
>JAGWTK010000220.1 GCA_028876035.1 Bacteroidota bacterium | reverse complement strand
ATAGGAATGGCGATCGGATCTACCGTGTTGTAACGGAGATACATAACGAGAATAACGGGAAAACGCCCGGCGTTCCACCGCCTTTTACGAAGGCTTTTCGAAGCGATTATACTTTCGCGGAGAAGACCGCACGGGTGGTAGGATTTGGTGGGGTGACAGTATCACTGCCGGAAGAAAAGGAAATGAAAAAATTCCAGGAAGACGATGGCGTGGCCTGTGCAGAAACACCTTTTTTTGACATATTCAATTTTCCACTGGCAGAAGGAAGCGGCTACCATGTATTGAATGAACCAAACAAAGCGCTCATCACAGAGCGTATTGCCAGAAAATATTTCGGAACTACGCATGCCATCGGGAAAAAAATCCGGGTGGATACCAGGATTGATTTCGTTGTCGCCGGTATCTTAATAGACTTACCGCAAAATACCGATCGGCGCCACGAGATATATTTATCCGACTATAACCTCAAAGATTTCAGTCCGTGGATCGCCGATGATAAAAGCTGGGGCGGTATTAACAGCGAAACGCATTGTTTTGTTTTGCTTAAACCAGGTGTTCAGCCGGAACAGGTAGAGAAAGTATTTCCGTCAATGAAACGTAAATACTATTCAGACGGCGACAAGAATACCTTTTTCTTTAAACTGCAGCCACTCCGCGATATTCATTTCAATCCCGATTACAATGGGTATGTGGAAAAGAAATATATCTGGGCGCTGGCCCTGGTGGCGCTATTCCTCGTGACAACAGCCTGTGTAAATTTTATTAACCTCGCTACAGCACAAGCCGTCAACCGCGCAAAAGAAGTGGGGATTCGAAAAGTGCTGGGCGGACTTAAAAGGCAACTCTTCTGGCAATTCATTGCAGAAACTGCATTGATAACGTTGTTTGCATTGCTGGTGGCGTACGGACTGGCCTGGCTCGGCTTGCCCTGGCTCAATGGTTTGTTTCAAACCAAACTATCGGTTAACCCGTTCAGCAGTCCGCTGCTTATTATTTACACATTGGGAATTGGACTATTGGTAACCTTTCTATCAGGCTCCTACCCTGGCCTGGTACTTTCGGGCTTTCAGCCGATAGCGGCACTCAAAGGAAAACTGTCGCAAAAAAACCTGGGTGGATTTTCGCTGCGCAGGGCTTTGGTCGTTTTTCAATTCGGCATTTCGCAGTTGTTGATAGTGGGTACGATCGTTATCGCCGGCCAGATGGAGTATTCGCGGCATTCCGATCTCGGGTTCAGCAAAGATGCGGTGGCAATGATACCCGTTCCCATCACCGATTCTACCGGCAAAGGACGGATGGAAACGCTGCATAACCGCATTGCCCAGGTTCCTGGTGTTGAAAAAATAAGCTTCTGCAGCCAGGCGCCTGCGGCCAGCTCGAACAATACAACCGGTATTAAATACCAGGGCAGACCCAAAGAAGAAGCCTGGGACATCAACACCAAACTCGCCGACGACCAATACCTCGCCACTTTTGGTATAAAGCTGGTGGCAGGAAGAAATCTGTTCCCATCTGATACCGTGCGGGAATATTTGTTAAACGAAACGGCTGTAAAACGATTGAATGTGGGCAACCCGGCCGATATCATCAACAAGCAGGTGACCATAAATGGAAAGGAAGCGATGGTAGTGGGAGTAATGAAAGACTTCAATAACTACTCCTTCCGGATGGAAATTTATCCGCAAAGTATTTCAACGGGCTACAATGGCTATGACAATTGTGCTGTAAAGCTAAACATGGCTAATCTCAGTTCGGCAAAAGCATCCATCGAAAAAATCTGGAATGAGGTGTACCCGGAATATGTGTACAATTTCCAGTTTCTCGACGACCGGATAGCCAATTTTTACGAGTTGGATACCATCATGCTTAAACTGATCAAAGCGTTCGCCGGCATCGCTATCTTTATCGGTTGCCTCGGTTTGTATGGTTTGGTGTCGTTCATGGCAGTTCAAAAGACAAAGGAAATCGGCGTTCGGAAAGTGCTGGGCGCCTCACTGCCGAATATCCTCTGGCTCTTTGGCAAAGAGTTCACGCGTTTGCTCGTAATTGCGTTTCTCATCGCCGCACCGCTGGCATGGTGGGCCATGCATGCCTACCTGCAGGATTTCAAATTTCGCATCCCGATGAGTCCGTACATTTTCCTGCTGGCCATTGGTGTGTCGTTTCTCATTGCTGCCATAACCGTGGGTTACAAGTCAATCCGCGCGGCTCTTGCAAATCCTGTAAAAAGTTTAAGAACGGAATAACAGAAAGACGTGGCTAACCGACCATAATGCACTGTTTTCACTTATGATCGAAAACCAGGACCATGCTTAAAAATTATATCAAAATCGCGTGGCGCAATTTACTACGCAACAAAATTTATGCATCGATAAATATTGCCGGCCTGTGCCTCGGCCTTGCCTGCGCGATGCTAATCCTGTTATACGTAAAAGATGAAGTTAGCTATGATAAATTCCATGCAAATGTTAACCGGATATATAGGATCACGACCCAGGCAATAAACAAAGATGGTTCAAAAGGATCAAAGGATGGAAATACAGGTCTACTGCAGGGACCGCGGTTCAGCGCCAATATTCCTGAGATTACTTCTTTCGTTCGTGTTCAAAGCGCTGCTGAAGATTTTAAAAGCGGGACGGAGGTAAAGTCAAAGAACCTCCTGTACGTAGATTCAAACTTCTTTTCTGTTTTCTCTTTTCCGTTGTTGTATGGAAGCCAAAAGACCTGTTTGAAAGAACCGCATTCTTTAGTAATATCAGAAAAAGAAGCGGAAATCCAATTTGGAACAAAAGACGCGGTTGGCAAAACAATGCTGATAAAAAAAGACAGCCTGTTTATTCCTTATGCCGTGACGGCGGTCTCCAAAGTATGTCCTCAAAACTCATCCATCAAATTCGATATTTTATTACCCTTCCAGGAACCAGAAGAAGATGCACGGAACAGTGAAAGCTGGTTTAGTTTCTTTCTAAACACTTTTGTGGTGCTTCCGCCGAATACCAATGTACCGGCACTGGAAACTAAAATGCAGAATTTTTACGACCTGGACTCTAAAGACGCAATTGCATCGCTAAGGAAAAAATTTGGCGACGAAGTATTGGGATGGAAAAGCGAATATCACCTGCAGCCATATACAGACATGCACCTGAGTACGGAACTGCCCGCGCAGAACGGGCTTTCCGACGCCAGCAATCCCTTATATTCTTATATTCTCACCGGCATAGCATTGTTCATTCTCCTGATTGCTTCGATCAATTTCGTAAACCTTACCATAGCCCGTTCTGTAAAGCGGGCGAAAGAAATCGGCATCCGAAAAGTGGTGGGCGGCGAACGCAAACAGCTCATTTTTCAATTTCTCGGCGAGTCCTTTCTGATTTGCTTTATAGCGTTTGCGCTTGCTATCGGTATTGTGCAATTATCGCTCCCGCTTTTCAACGAGTTGTCGAATAAAATTCTGTCACTTTCTTATTTGTTCGACATAAAATTAGTAGCCGGCTATCTCTTACTGTTTCTTATTACCGGCTTTCTCGCGGGCTTCTATCCTGCACTGGTTTTGTCGGGCTACAAGCCTGTGCAGACCCTGTACAGCAGGTTTAACCTCAGCGGCAAAAACTATCTGCAAAAAGGACTGGTGGTGCTGCAATTTACCCTGGCTTCTTTCCTGATTATAGCCACTTTTACCATTTATGCACAATTCAATTTTCTCACGACTGAAAAATTAGGATACGACGACAATGATCTTGTAGTGGTAGAAAAAGGAAATTTGACAAGAGCACAGGCTTCATTGTTCAGAACTCAACTGACGCAAAATAACAACATAAGCAACGTTGCCTTTAAGAACGGAGGAGGTTGGTGGACGGCTGCAAAGGTAAATGGAGATTCCTCCATCAGTTTTTCATATGAAACAGTGGACGATCATTACATACCGATGCTGCAAATACAGCTGCTGCAAGGCAGAAATTTCTCACCCGATTTCCCTTCAGACTCAGGCCATTCTGTTTTAGTAAATGAAACATTTGTAAAAACCGCCGGCTGGAAGCAGCCCCTGGGGCAAATTGTAAACTTCAATTATAACAACAACCAAAAATACACGGTAATTGGTGTAGTTAAAGATTACCACTTTCAATCCCTGGGCCAGAAGATAGGGCCTCAACTGTTTACCATGAAACCCGGCAATGCGTATGGTGAAGCGTTGATAAAAATAAAACCCGGCACGGCTGCTGTAAGCCTAAGGCACATAGAACAGGCATTTAAAAGGAATTTCCCGACAAATCCTTATAGCTATGTTTTTATGAACGACGTCAATCTTAAAAATTACGAGAAGGAAGCGAAGTGGAAGCAAATCATGCTTTTTAGTGCCATACTCACCATCTTCATTTCATGCATTGGTCTGTTTGGCTTGTCTGTATTATCAGCAGAAAAAAGGACCAAGGAGATTGGCATACGAAAAGTACTGGGAGCTTCTGTAAACAGTGTTGTAGCAGTGCTCTCCAGGGATTTTATAAAACTTGTTCTGATTGCATTGCTGATAGCGATTCCACTTGAATGGTTCGCAGCCAATAAATGGCTGGAGAATTACCCATATAGGATCACGTTAAGCTGGCAAATGTTTGCCATAGCCGGTATGCTGGTGCTCGCCATTGCTCTATTGACAGTTAGCTTCCAGGCAATTAAAGCGGCCGTTGCGAACCCGGTAAGAAGTCTTCGGAGTGAATAGTTCTTTGTTCCTGGTTCATTGTTCGTGGTTCTTCAGGTGCAGCTTGCTACTAATTTGCCAATGACCAACCGCTAAATGTTGATGATGAATTCAAAAAATCCAGAAATCGAAAAATCCACCAATGCTCATACATTATCTCAAGCTCGCCTGGCGCAATCTCTCCCGTCATCGGATGTATGCGACGATCAATATAGCTGGTTTGGCAATTGGCCTGGCATCGGTCGTGCTTATCACGCTCTATGTGCGGGATGAAGTGAGCTTTGACAAGTTTCATATAAATGGACCACAAATCTACCGTGTTGTCCATGACGCGATGAGTCCGGAAGGTCAGGAGGAAAAAGGCGGTAACACCGGCGCAATGCAAGCAACTGCTTTTAAGGCCGGCATTCCTGAAATAGAAAATGTGTGCAGGGTGCGGGGAGGCTGGGAAGAACTGGTTAAAAAAGGTAATGATGCCATCAGTGAGGGCGTCCTCTACGCCGACACGAGTTTCTTCAGCATGTTTTCCTTCTCCATCATAAAAGGTGACCCGGTTACGGCATTGAGCGATAATAGCAATGTGGTCCTTTCTGAAGAGATGGCTAAAAAGTATTTTGGCAGTACAGACGTGCTGGGAAAAGAAATGGAGATTAACCAGGATGGCGCTTTTACAAGATTCCGCGTTTCTGCTGTCGCAAAAAATACGCCGATCAATTCAAGCCTGCGTTTCGGCATCCTCTTACCAATCGAAAGAACGTTGCAGGCCGAATGGACAAAACGGTGGATGAACAACTTTCTAAACACCTTTATACAACTCAGAAAAGAAGCCGCTATTGCACCTGTTGTCCGGAAAATGAACGTGATCCTGGAGAATCGAGCCGGTAACCAGCTGGCAGAAATCAAAAAGAAATATCCCAACGTCTATTACAGGTACAACCTGCAATCGTTTCGGCAAATTCACCTGGATAAGACCTATAACGCCGGAAACGGCCTGACAGCATGGAGTAATTCCAGCTATTCTTATATCCTGGGGTTGATTGCCTTTTTCATCCTGGCAACGGCCAGCATCAACTTTGTCAACCTAAGTCTATCGCGGTCACTCAAACGTGCAAAAGAAGTAGGCATCCGCAAAGTAAGCGGCAGCAGCAGGCAACAGCTCGTAGCTCAATATTTGTCGGAGTCTCTTTTGCTCAATCTTTTGTCGATCTTTCCTGCCATCAGCATCGTAATATTGGTACTTCCCTTTTTTAACGAATTGGCTCAAAAGCAATTGTCGGTATCAATGATCATCACACCTGGCTCGATACTCAGCATTCTTGTTTTACTTATGGTGAACACCTTGCTTTCAGGATTTTATCCCGCTGTGTTCTTATCAGCCTTTAACCCGGTGCAAACCTTGTATGGCAGGTTTCGGCTTGCCACCAGGAGCTATCTTTCGAAAAGCCTGGTGGTATTACAATTTGCTATGGCTGTATTTCTGATCACCGGCACCATTGTTATGCAGCGTCAGTTTAACTATATGCTTCATAAAGATCCCGGGTACGCTACCAGCAATCTTGTGTCCGTAGCGATTCCCTGGGAGAAAACAGCAAATCTGCAACCTTTCAAAACAGCGCTCAAAAACAATCCTTCCATCCTCGGGGCCGGGGCGCAAAGCATCCGTATGACGGCCATGAATACTACGAATGTTCGAATCGACAAAAAGGAGATATTCAATGTTCCGTTCTATTCTATGGACGCGGATGTTTTGCCCATGCTGGAAATCCCCTTTGTGGCGGGACACAATTTCCGCGGCCTGCCGTCCGACAGCAATAGCTGTATCATCAACGAGTCTATGGCTACAGCCGCCGGGCTCAGGGACCCGATAGGCCACTCGCTTCATTGGAATGACCGCGACTTGACCATTATTGGTGTCTTGAAAGACTTTCATACGGCGAGTCTGCATGAAAAAATAGCACCTACCTTAATTGAAC
>JAGWTK010000219.1 GCA_028876035.1 Bacteroidota bacterium | reverse complement strand
CATGAATACTGCAAATTTTATGCAGATTAAACGGTTAGTGCTGATGGATATTTTCGGCGTGTATAAGTTTTAAGAGTTTATTGGCTAACGAGTTAGAAACTAAACCTTTAACATTTCTTTGTTTGAAAAGTATAAAAATACGGCGTAGAAATCCGCCTGTCCATTGCAGTTTCCTATTTGGAAATTGATCCCAAAAAAAAGCCGGCATAATGCCGGCTTTTGAATGCGTTGGTATGCTATCACCAGTTGCTGAACCGGAGCCCGAGATTATACGGTGTTTGATCGAGGCCTTTCTCAAACATGGATCGTGTTGCCATTGAGCCGTAAAGTTTTACTGGTCCGAGTTGTAACTCTGCCACATAACTGATCTTAAACGGACGCAGGTAAAAATCATCGTGAATTTTCTGTTTGCCGTCTTCGCTGGTGATTGTCTTTTGTCTGGAAGAATACAGGTAGCCCGCACTTACGCCTGCGCTCAGTCCAAATGATTTATTGTTTTCGTTGTTCGGCGTGAAGTTGAAATTCAGCATAAGCGGTACCGTTAGATAGTCGGCCGCAAGCTTATCTTTCTTGTAGTGCCTGAGGAGGTCTACGGAAAAGATGTCGAGGGTCTTATCATAGCGCAGCGGCGTTTCAAAACGATAGTTATTAAGTTCCAGCCCGATGCCATACTTAAGGTTAACAACATGGCTAATCAGGTTTACGCGCTGGGTAACTATCCAGATGTTGACGTTGATGGATTTACCGGTGCGCAGTTTGAACTGTTCTTTTCCTACACCTGGTGCTACTACGCCGGACAGTACCGCATCCGCGTAATTCGTCTGGTCGTTGAAATTCGAAAAGCCTAAATCGAGGATGGCCCAGTTGGTGCTGATATTGCGGTGGTCTCTCCGGCGACGGCTGATGCTAACGGAGCTATCAGGTGTTTGGTATTTTCCATCCCCTGTTTTCACGATAATCAGGTTGCCGATACGGATGGTGTCTGATTTTTTTACAGTGCTGTCTGTTTGTGCCATTCCGGTAAATCCGGCGCATAGTCCTGCCAGTACGAATAGATAAATTTTACGCATACAAAACGATTGAAAAAATTAATAAGGTTAACGGACCGCGATTTCGAAGCCCCCTATCAGGAGACCCCTGCCTTTGCTGTCTGTATTGTTTCTTTTAGATATGATGCGGCTCGCCTTGCGCAGCAGGCCCCTCATGGAGTTTTTGGTAGATACAGCGGTGTTGAGTACGTCCACGTTCTGACTTTCGTCCATGGTGGTATTTGCAAAGTACACAACATTGCTGGTTTTTTCTTCGGGTACCAGCCGTGCATCGGGTTGATCAACGACCGGTGCCTGCACAGCTGCTATCAAACTTGTTTTTTGCTCCGGTGATCCAATGCTAACCGCTTTAATAGCTGGATCTGAAGGCAGTTCCGGCTTTTCGCTGGTCGAAGCCGGGGTAGTGCTGGTCGCGACCTGTTGCAGATCCTGCGTTTGGCTATTTTCGCCGGGATGGCCAAGCTTCGGTTGCAAATGACCGTTAGCACCCGCAGTCGGATGGGGATCATGCTCCTCCTTCGTCTCCTTTGCGATTGGCGCCGGGGCAGGCGTTTGACTTTTTTCCTGCCCGGTTTGTCCGACCGCATTGTTCGTGTTGCCCGGTGCTGTACCGGTTTGACTGGCCAGGCCCTGCACACTGCGCTCGTCATTTTCCCTTGTCAACCAGAAAAATCCCGCAACCAGTATCACCATCGCAGCGGCAGCGATCGTCCACCAGCGTATGGGCACCACGCGTCTTTCCATTTCGTGGCGATACAATTCCTGTTTATCCGGATAAACAATCCTGGTATCGGGCTCCAGTTTCAGGCGGCGTATGCTTTCCAGTTCACCGGAAAAAGCGGGGTAGCGCGACAGAAAAGCATTGAGCAGCGCTTGTTCTTCTTCCGTAAGCTCGCCATCCGCGGAGGCCACCAGCCATTCACTGCAATTGTTTGCATGGAGCGGTGCCGGTTGTAAAAGATCTGATTTGTGCGCAAACACAATTTCTTCAGAAGGATCCAGTTTGCATTGCAGGAAGAACTGCAGTTCGGCCTGCAGATCGGAATTAGCAGCGGCAAAAGCCTGTACAGCCTGCTGTTCCGCTTCGCTGAGTTCATTGTCTGCAAAGCGCATGAACCATTCTTCGTAATTATGTCTGTTGATGTTCATGGTATGTTTCTTTTCGGGCGGATTACAAAACGTTTTCGGTGCTCACTAAATACGATTTCAACTGCATACGGGCACGATAGAGATACACTTTTACCTGGCTTTCATTCAGTCCTGTGATAGCACCAATCTCTTCGTAACTATAGCCCTCATAGTCTTTCAGCATCACCAGGCTTCGCTGGGTTTGGTTCAGGGTGTCGAGCGCTCTTTCCAGTGCTTTTTTCAGGTGCTGACTGGAAGGCTGCACCACTACCGCATCTTCTGCAAATCCCTCCCTGAGCTGCACGCGCTTTGCTTTGCGCAGGTGGTCAATCATCTGGTGATACGCAACGGTGAAAAGGTAAGATTTGCTTTTAGCGCCATCTACCGATTCACGGCTCATCCATAACTTTTCAAATGACGCCTGCACCACATCGCGTGCATCCTCTTCATGCCTGAGGTTTTTCAGGATGAACCGGTACACGTTATCGGCATACTGGCTCACACATTCATTATATTCCTTTTCCGTCATATGCAGTGGTTACGCTTTAATCACAGGCTTTGTAAGTAATACGAACAGGGTTTCAAGGAAGTTACAGTCATTCCCTGTTTTTTATAAAAAAAAGCCCCGCATCTGCAGGGCCTGGAAATATCGATTGGATTGCCTACTTACTGTACTGGGCTGCACTGCTGAGCAAATGCCGGGAAAGGGTTTCCCAGATCATGCCATCTGCGCTCTGCACTTTTGGATCGTCCTGGGTACAGGACTGGCCGGCAGGACAGTCCGTATTGCCGGCCGGTTGCCGGTTATCTGCCGAGAACGCCAGTAAACCGACGGTAAAAAGCAAAAACACCATCATCAGGGCAACAAAGGTTCTCGCAGTCATAAAAAACTTGATTTAAAACAATAAGACGAAGTTATTGGCAAAATGTTACAGGGCGAACGGAAATTGTACCAAACGGCGTTTTCCTGGCACAAACTGCCGATAACGACCGGTGAACCGTGGCTGGCGACCGGTGGATTTGGTCAAATTACCAGCTGGAAACGAGGGGCTTTCCGCTATTTTTGCAGGGTAAAACCAGGTTATGAATCAAGGATTTGTTGAACGTATCCAGTCGGAACTGGAGGAAATCAAGGCGGCCGGACTGTTCAAATCGGAACGGGTGATCACCAGTGAACAGGGACCCGAGATTACCGTCAGGGTAAAAAATGCCGACGGGTCCGTACAGGAAAGAATGGTGTTGAATTTCTGTGCGAATAACTACCTGGGGCTATCCTCTCACCCCCGGGTCATTGAAGCGGCGCACAAAGCCATCGATAGTCATGGCTACGGCATGAGCAGTGTACGCTTCATCTGCGGTACGCAGGACATTCACAAAGAACTGGAAGAAAAGCTGTCCCGGTTTTTGGGCACTGAGGATACTATATTATATGCTGCAGCATTTGATGCGAATGGGGGTGTTTTTGAACCCTTGTTCAATGAGCAGGATGCCATTATCAGTGATGCATTGAACCATGCTTCCATCATCGACGGGGTGCGGCTTTGCAAAGCGCAGCGCTTCCGGTATGAACATAATAATATGGCGGATCTGGAGGCCAGGCTGCAGGAAGCGGCGGGCTGTCGGAGCCGGATCATCGTTACAGACGGTTCTTTCAGTATGGATGGCACCATTGCCCAGCTTGATAAAATTTGCGACCTCGCCGATACATACAATGCCATTGTAATGATCGACGAGTGTCATTCCAGTGGCTTCCTGGGAAAAACTGGTCGCGGTACGCATGAATACCGCGGAGTAATGGGCCGGATCGATATTATCACCGGTACACTGGGAAAAGCGCTCGGTGGTGCAAGCGGCGGTTTTACCAGTGGGAAAGCGCCAATCATTGAAATGCTGCGGCAACGTTCAAGACCTTACCTGTTTTCAAATACACTGGCGCCTTCGATTGCAGGTGCATCGATTGCCGTCCTGGATATGTTGCAGGAAACGACTGAACTGCGCGACAAACTGGAGAGGAACACCCGTTACTTCCGGTCGGCCATGGTAGCGGCCGGTTTTGACATTAAACCCGGGGATCATCCGATTGTACCAATCATGCTCTATGATGCGGTGGTCGCACAAAAGTTTGCGGCGAGGCTGCTGGAAGAGGGCATTTATGTTATCGGGTTTTTCTTCCCGGTAGTGGCGAAAGGGCAGGCACGTATCCGCGTGCAGCTAAGTGCCGCGCACGAACAGGCGCACCTGGAAAAAGCAGTGGAAGCGTTTACGAAGGTGGGGAAGGAACTCGATGTAGTCAGGTAGTCGATAGTCCTCAGTCAATAGTCGGTAGTCGTAAGTCATCAGTATTGAACCGGTAATTGAGGCCCGATCTGAATCTGGTGGATTTCGAAAATTTTGTCGAAGCACATGAAAATTCAGTTTGACAGAAAAGTCTTCGGAGCTGGCCACCGACTAAAGGTTAAGGACTATAGACTATTTACCGGCGATCATACTGATTTCGACATTTACGTTTTTGGGTAGCCCTTTTACGGCAACTGTTTCGCGGGCGGGAAAGCTACCGGGGAAATATTTCCCGTAGACTTCGTTCACGGTGGCGAAGAGACTCATGTCGCTGAGGAAAATAGTGGTTTTAAGAGCGTTTCCAAAATCCATCCCTGCTTCAGTGAGAATTGCGCGCAGGTTGTGCATGACCTGGTGCGTTTCACCGATGATGTCGGTAGCATCAATATTGCCGGTTGCAGGATTGATGGCAACCTGGCCGGAAATGAAAAGCATGTTGCCGAAAAGAATGGCCTGGTTGTACGGACCGATAGGGGCAGGAGCCTGGTTGGTATTGATGATTGCTTTTTCCATCGGTCAAATGTAGAAAAAAAATAATGCTGTTGTGTTTTTGTACAAAGTGATAGAGGGATGTCGCAAATAGCCGGAACGTTGGGGGGAATTGGGTAAATTCCGATATGTGAAAAATAACTTACGCAAACGTTTGTTTTCGGGCTTTTCAGCGAAATTCAAAATGGGATACTTATCTTGTCTTGCATTTGCGCGTATACGCTTTGTTGCATTGTATCCAGGCAGTCCGCTGGAAATGATCGATACAATCATTCGAAATTAGTAGCAGCAACAATCAGTAGATTTGATGTTGCGGAAATGATGAAAGCGATTTGATATCCTCAGGAAAGATCAATATTACATTTCTTCCGGTGTCATGCGTTTCCTCCCGAAAGCACCGTTAACAGCAGACCCCGCTGTTGAAAGAAATAAAGGTTAAGGGAGTCTTTTTATTTTATGCATGCTGATTTATTGTTATGGCCCTTATTTTGAACATTGATACCTCGGGTAGCCGCGGGAGCGTGTCACTTGCCAAAGACGGACAAGTGTTGCAGGAGCGTTCAAATGAAAAAATGATGGATCATGCAAGCTGGCTGCATACCGCCATCGGCGATATGACTGCCGGTGCCGGCAGCGACGCACAATTGCGTGATCTTGATGCAGTAGCGGTCGTGGGCGGACCGGGTTCTTACACTGGTTTGCGTGTTGGTATGTCGGCAGCGAAAGGCTTCTGTTATGCATTGCATATTCCATTGATTGCATTGTCGTCATTGAAACTGATGGCACATGCAACCTATACCGAAAATTATTCATCTCTGTGGCTGTGCCCGATGATTGATGCAAGAAGGATGGAAGTGTTCATTGCCTTATACGACAATAATCTCCGGGAACAGATTGCACCCTCCCCTATGATAATTGACAAGGATTCTTTTGCCGATTGGTTAAGCGACCACGAAATCGCTTTCTTCGGCAATGGAAGTGTCAAGTTCCGTACACTTTGTTCGCACCCTAATGCCCGTTTTATCAGCAGCGAGTATACCGCCGCCGATATAGCGGGGATGTCATGGAAGCAGTTGAATAAGAATGCGTTTGAAGATCTGGCCTATGCAGAACCAGGTTACCTGAAAGCATTTTATACACCTGCCCGATGAAACGTAAACTAAATAACGCCCTTTAAAACGAACATCACCGATCGAACTTGCTAATTGCCAAACCATCATTCCAAATGAATACATCGCCAAACCACCTGATTTTGCGACAGAAAGACGGAGAACCTATTAAAATCGACTTCTTACAGGTTAAGAAAGCAGCCATTACTTTACGCGCCATCAACCACAAACTGCGGCAACAAATCATGCGTTTACTCGAAGAGCAGCAAAAAATGACGGTGACCGAAATTTATGTCCAACTCCGCCTGGAACAATCCGTTGCGTCGCAACACCTGGCCATTTTAAGGCGTGCTGGCATTGTAGACACTTACCGCGACGGCAAATACATATCTTATTCAATTAATACAGAGCGACTTGCCCAATTAAACCAACAGGTACAGGGTATCATTGGTTAAGGTTCGCCTAAAGGTTCAAAAGCGGCTCTTCCAGTGATGGGGCCGCTTTTTGTTTTTTGTAACTTTGCCATCTATGTTTATAAAGCAATTGTATACCGGCTGCCTGAGT
>JAGWTK010000218.1 GCA_028876035.1 Bacteroidota bacterium | reverse complement strand
TGGATGCCGACGTGCACCACAACCAGTTCCGCCACCTTGGTCAGCTCGACTTCCGCCATTCCGCCATGATCTACCTCTACGGAAATGGTAATATCCATCACAACCACATGTACGATTATTGGGGTAGTGGTGTACGGGCACACGCGTTCAGCGTAGATGCGCCCGGTGCCATCAATATCTATAATAACATCATGGTCAATGCCCGTAAGTATTCGGGCGTGGAAGCTTTCTGTACGCCGCAGGATATTCAGTCGAACCCGGTGCTGCGGTATTGCAACTTCAAAATTTACAACAACACCTTCGGCAACCTGAGTGCCGCTGATTTTGCCGCTGCGATGGTAGATACCTATAATGCAGCAGGCGGTACCATCGAGATAAAGAATAACCTTGGATTCAATATTGAGCGCGATAAAGCCTACGACCCCCTCAGGAACTATATCTACCAGCAATATGATGTTACCAAACCAGATACGGCTGCGAATATTTACCGTCGTAATGTTTCTGATCTCTACCTCGTGAACGACAGTACCTGCATGCCTACGCTCAGCACACCGGGTATCGACAAAGGATTGTCCTTACCAATGGTGAACGACGATTTCGACGCTGTGCCGCGTCCACAGAGTGGTGCCTGGGATATTGGTGCCCGTGAGTATAAAACCGGTATTGTGTACCCGGTGGCAAAAGCCGGCAATGATGTGAATATCGTGCTGCCCCAGGATTCGGCCCTGCTCAACGGGAGTGCGTCTTTCAATCCGGGTGGTGGTAACCTCACCTATAAATGGTCGCTGGTGAGTGGCCCTTCAACTATTTCGTTTGTCAATGATACGTTGGCGACCGCTGTTGCAGATAGCCTGAAGAAAGCAACCTACCTCGTTCAGCTTACAGTGACCAATGCAGCCGGCCAAAGCAATAGTGATACCTTGCTCATCGTAGTTAGCAATGCACCGCTGGTTCCTCCTACCGCAAAGGCGGGCAATGATTTTACGATGATCTTGCCGCAGAATACCGCAACGCTGAATGGCTCGGCTTCCGTATCGAACGGTGGCGGCGCGCTGCGTTATGCCTGGACAAGGGTTTCCGGTCCTGCCGGCTATACCATTACAGGAGATACCACAGCCGTAGCCAGTTTATCCGGACTAGCAGCAGGGACCTTTTTTTTTCGGTTACTCGTGACCGATACAAATGGATTGTCATCAGCCGACACGGTGATCTTTACAGTTTATCCTGCACCGGTGCCAACGGCCAATGCAGGCAACGATATTACCTTAACGCTTCCTGCTAACAGTACTAACCTGGATGGAACATCTTCCACCACGCCCGGCGGTGGAGCATTGCAATACGCCTGGACAAAAATTTCTGGTCCGGCAACCTTCACCATAACAGGCGAAAACACTGCAACGCCATCGCTGAGCGGACTCATCCAGGGCGTTTACCAATTCCGTCTTACGGTAACAAATGCAGCCGGTACCACCAGCAGCGATCTTATTGACATTACGGTGTTACCTGCACCCGTTGCTATTGCGAATGCAGGAGCCGATATTACCATCACTTTACCAACAAATAGTGTGTCGCTGAATGGCGCAGGATCGTACAGCACAGGTGCCGGGGCACTCACGTATGTATGGTCCTTTGTTTCTGGTCCGGCTGGTTCCTCCATCAGCGGAGCTAATACGGCTTCGGCTACTATTACGGGGCTTGCAGAGGGTGTATATGTGTTTAGTC
The DNA here is from genome assembly GCA_028876035.1 of Bacteroidota bacterium. GTDB lineage: Bacteria > Bacteroidota > Bacteroidia > Chitinophagales > Chitinophagaceae > JACMLD01. The sequence goes on along the minus strand of JAGWTK010000218.1, from coordinate 4,979 downwards.
TACAGGTCACCAACCAGCAAGGTTCAAGTGCTACGGACCAGGTTCAGGTAACAGTTAATAAAGCGGCTCCTGTTTACCCGGTTGCGGACGCGGGTGCCGATATCAACATCGTTTTACCGGCTACTACCGCTAATCTTGACGGAACCCGATCATCTGACCCCGCGGGCGGTAGTTTGTCTTACAGCTGGAGCCTTGTGTCTGGTCCGGCTGGTAGCTCTATCGCCGGTGGAAATTCAGCAGCGGCCAGCATTAGCGGCCTTACCGAAGGTGTGTATGTTTTCAGTCTCCAGGTAACCAATCAACAAGGTTTAAGTGCGACTGACCAGGTGCAGGTAACTGTAAACAAAGCTGTACCTGTATACCCGATTGCGGTTGCCGGGTCAGATATTCTGCTTGAATTACCAGTGAACAGTACCAGCCTCGACGGAACAAGATCTTCTGATCCGGCTGGTGGTAGCATTAGCTATAGCTGGAGTAAAATTTCCGGTCCCTCCGCCTTCAGCATCAGCGGCGCCGGCACAGCAACGCCCGTCGTAAGTGCGCTCACAATTGGAAATTATCAGCTACGCCTTACCGTTACCAATGCATCGGGCCTGAGCGCTTCCGATACCGTATCGGTAACCGTTACGGTTGCCATGTTACCGGTTGCAGTAACAGGGGCAGATACAACCATTAATTATCCCAACAGCGGTTTAACCCTGAACGGCAGTGCTTCCTATGCCACTGGCGGCGCTACGCTCAGCAGCTATCGCTGGACACAGGTGTCCGGGCCTTCCACGGTTTCTTTAACAAGTTTCAGTTCGGCCACCACCTCCGCTACAGGCCTGGCGCCGGGCGACTATTCGTTTAAGCTAACGGTGACAGACAACCGCGATCAGTCCGCAGAAAAAACCATGCGTGTGACCGTAGTAGACAAGACTACCAGCATGCAGCGTATTTCATTGTACCCGAATCCCTGCGCAAACATTCTGCACATTAAAGCGGTGACGGAAAAAACCGGCACTGTCCTGGTCCGGATTACGTCAATGGCAGGTATTATCATGCAGCAGCAGTCATTCGAAAAGAATAGTCCGTCATTCGAGGAACAGATCAATGTGTCGAACCTCAGCGCGGGCGCCTATATACTGGAAGTGCTCTCTGGTCAGCAATCTGTTTTGCTGGGCAAATTTATCAAACGCTGATTCCGTCCTGCTTTCAATGATAAATATCCCTCCGCTAATCGCGGGGGGATTATTTTTGCAGGACTAAAACCGTATTTATGGCATTATCACGTTCCCTGGTAGCCGAGCTGAAACACGAAGCCGCTTCCACCCGCCGCATCCTGGAAGCCGTTCCTTTTGCTTCTTTCGACTGGCGTCCCCACGAAAAATCAATGACAATCGGCCGCCTCGCCTCGCATATTGCTGAAATACCCGTATGGATCAACCGTGCACTCGATGGCAATCAATTCGATTTTGCCGGCTTTGTACCAGCGAGGCCCGTTTTTACCGACAATGCTTCCTTGCTTGTGTATTTCGATCAGTTCCTGAACAATGCGGTGAGCGCGCTCGAAGCCGCTTCCGACGATGCCCTCAATGAAAACTTTGTCATCCGCAGGGGCGAGCACGTGTTGTACCAGTTCCCCAGAAAAGTAATGATCCGGAATTTCACGATGAACCACCTGTTGCACCACCGGGGTCAGCTGTCTGTATACCTGCGATTGCTGGATATCCCGGTGCCAGGCATGTATGGTCCGAGCGCAGATGGCATGTAAAGGCAGACAGTTTCCAATCGTTTAATTGATGTCTTTTCCCTCTTTCAGCATACCGATCATTTTTTCTACGTTGGCTTTGTTGAGCCCGTCCGGCGCCTGTGGCAATGCTTTTTGCAGGTACTCCAATGCTTTCTTGTAGTTGCCGGCGGCGGAAAAGGCCCTGGCCATACCGGCATTCGTGGTGAATACATTGGGGTGATTTGCGTAGTTCATTTTAAAAATGGCAATCGCATCGTCTGTGCGTTTCTGTGCAAGCAGGGAACGCGCATAGCCATGTAATTCCTGCATAGAGGCGAATGGCAGTGCTTTTTGTACAACGGCTTCTGCGTCGGCGGTCCGGTTCAGCGCATTGAGCACCTGCGCTTTTGTACTCCATGCCTGGAAGCTTCGGTCGCCACCAAAATTGATACTGGTCGCAGAATCTGTCCATAGCAATGCCTCATCGAGATTGGTGCGGCGTTGCAGGCACCATTGCGCGGCTGTATTCCAGGGTTCCCAGTTGAAGCCAGTTCTTGTTCGCAGTTCCCGGCGGAAGCTGGCCACCTGGTCGCTTGTATAATTGGTTTCGATGCTGAAGGGGATGACCAGTTTTTCCCATTCCAGTGCAAGTACCGCGGTGTTTTCTGTTTGCTTTGAAAATTCGTAGCGTAGCCACTCCACCGATTGATCATTGGCATGCGGTTTCACTTTCACACGCAGTGCATCTTCACTCTCATTATAATAAAAACTTCCCCATGAACTGTTATTGTTGGAAAAAATCAGCGTGCATTCGTTCGGATCATACGCAATGAAAAATCCATATTTGCCGGCTTTCAGGGGCTGCCCTTCAATTTTGACATCTCCCGAAAATTCGATCGTCGTGTTTTCATTCGCTCCGGCACGCCAGGGAGCGGCTTTCGAAGAACCGAACCCCTGGTCTGTAAATCCAACCGGCACGAGTTTCCCCCAGATTTGACCTTCGCGGCCCTTAACGCCCGGACGACTGTAATGAACGGTTACATCCACGAGGCCAATGCGTTCTCCGGTAATGGCGGTTTTGTTACCCCCGCTTGCCAGCAATGTAAGTTGTGCGTTTGTTTGGTGAGCGGCGCCCATACACAGGAAAAACGCAAGGGTCGTGAGTATTCTGTACGGTGTCATATGAGTTGTTTTGGTGTATTTCTAAATTACGGCTCACGGGCAGCGATAATGCTGGCAAACTATTTCAGCGAAGCAAATAGAGGATAGGAGGGGGCTGTACAGGCTGTTTGGCAAGCCGGCGCTTAGATGTTTGATCTTTCAAAGGTTTAATAAAGCTTGCACAAATTTTTTTGCAGCCTTCATCTTTACGTTTCTATAACAGTATTTGGTGAAACTGGTACCTGCTTTGAATATGCAATGACAAACACTACCAGTATGAAAAAGATAATGCTACTCAGTTTGCTGGCCGCCGGCAGTCTTGCTTTCACCTCACCCGCTTCCGCACAGGTTCATGTGAATGTGAATATCGGCGTGCAACCCGATTGGGGTCCTTCCGGATACGACTATGCTGAAAACTATTATTTGCCCGAAGTAGAAGCCTATTATTGCGTTCCCCGTCGCCAGTTTGTTTACTTCGATCGAGGCGATTGGGTGTATGCATCTTCGCTGCCTGGCCGTTGCAATAATTTTGATTTGTATGCAGGGTATAAAGTGGTGATGAACGACCGGAATCCCTGGTATCATTTTAACGAGCATCGCATGCAATATGCGGGTTACCGTTATCGTCATGACCAGCTGTGTATCCGCGACTATGGCTACAGGAACCGGGGTTATGATCGGGATCGTGGTTATGGAGAACGGTATGATCGTCGGGATGATCGAGGTCGTGGATATGACCGGGATGATCGCAGAAGGGAGTACGATGGAGATGGCGACCGTGGCAGGGGCAGGGGGCATGACCGTGGCAGGGGCAGGGCATTTGGCCGCCGGTGGTAATCAGGAAAATATTATGCGAAGAAGAGGTCTGCTTTCACGAGCAGACCTTTTTTATTGACAATATAATTCCAGTAGCAGGGCGATGGCATCATTACTCAGCGCTTCAGCTTCGATACCCGAATGACCGGAAAGCAACAATCCATCCCGCGCATGCAACAGGCAGCCCGCCGTTTCAAATGCGCCTTCGATGGCATAGACCAATACCTGGTTACGGGGAGATGAGGCGGTATAAATTGCTTCGCCCCGACCGGAGAATTTTGCAACCGACAACAATGCAGAAGCCGTCGTTTGTTCGTTCTTGCCTGGTGAAACCGGTAACCACCGGTTCAGGTGAAGGTTTACGTCATCGTAGGTAATAATGGTGGCAGCACCTGTTGGTTCAGCTGCTGCACCCGGGATTTGAATGTGTAGAAAATTGATGTAATCATTGCCAAATGGGTTTTGGATCCTGCATTTACTCAGGGCATTCGTGTTGATGACCTGGGCCTGCCCCGCGGCGATATAATGGCCTTCGTGCAATGCATCGGTGTAGTGAAGGGCACCTGAAAGCGGCAGCAGGAAATGACTGCTGGAGGGAGTTAAAGTAAATGACACTGATGCGCCCGGTGCCATGAGATGATCGTGGAAGGCATGCAGAAACGGAACACCAGGAAAAACTGCCCGCGTTTGCAGCGCAGTTGTTTGTGCAATAGGGCCTTCATCGCACAGGAAAATTCTGGATTGGCTGGTAGCGGTCATACAATGGATTTATAGGAATAGATACTGAGACCAGTTGGTACAGCAACCAGGTGCGTTCGGAAGCCGTCTTCTCCTGGTTCCTGATCGTTGGCAGATACCAGTAGGTGAGTACCGCGCTGTGCATGCCAGCGCATCGGCCCTGAAAAAAACCAAACGGCGATCCTGTGGAAAGCGGCCTGTTTAACATCCGACTCGAGCACTTCAAAACGGTATTGTTTGAAATGGAAATACAATTCGCCTGCATTGTCCTGTAACCATGGCAGGGTTCCGTTCAATTGTTGCAGCAGCGGCGTAATGGCCGCGCTGACAAGGAAATGGAGTTGAACGGCTGCCGGTACGGCTTTGAGTAATGCACTGAATCGCGGATATTGTTGATCACGGTTGTAGAACTGCGATTGCAGCAGGTATTCCGCATAAGTAGATTGGAAGGCGGCTGCGTCCCAGGCATCCGTGGATGCATGATCGATGCAGCGCTGATAACATAACCTGATAATTGAATCTTGCATGGTAATGGGAGACTGCCCCTGAATAA
>JAGWTK010000217.1 GCA_028876035.1 Bacteroidota bacterium | reverse complement strand
TTAAAGAGCGCATCAAATTCCTCGGGATTTTTTCGAACAACCTGGATGAATTCTTCCGGGTTAGGGTGGCAACGCTCAAAAGAATGATCGAACTGGAGGCCAGGAAAGGCAAGGTGAAGCTCAACATGCACCTTGAAGAAAGCCCGGCCAGTATTTTGGAGGACATCCAGCTTACCGTGCTCCGGCAGCAAACCGAATTTACCAGGGTGTGGGAGGAGATAAGGGAAGAAATGCGCCGGGAGAAAGTGTTCCTTGTAAATGAAAAAGAATTAAACCGCGAGCAGAAAGTTTTCGTGCAAAGGCATTTCGAGGAAGAAGTCCGCAGCAATATCATTCCCCTGATGATCGAAAACGTACCGCATTTCCCCTACCTGCGCGATAAATCCATTTACCTGGCGGTACTCATGACTGCACGCAAAGGTGGCTACCGGCAGAAGTATGCGCTCATTGAAATCCCCAGCCGGGCCCTGGGAAGGTTTGTGATTCTTCCTTCGGCCCCGGGTGAACGACACATTATTCTGCTGGAGGACATTGTTCGCTTCAACCTCCCGTCGATATTTTCTTATTTCGGCTTTGAAAAATTCGAGTCCTGGATTTTCAAAGTAACCCGTGATGCGGAAATGGATATCGACAACGATGTTTCCACAACCCTGATCCAAAAAATCGAGAAGGGTATCAAGAACCGCCGCCGCGGAAAACCGGTGCGTTTTGTTTACGACAAGGAAATGGACCCTGGCTTGCTCGAGTTCCTGATTCGCAAAATGAACATGACGAAAAAGGATAACCTCATACCCGGTGGTCGCATCCATAATTTCCGTCACTTCATGGATTTCCCGGATGTAATCTCCAAAAAAAGCCTGCGGAAGAAGCCGTTCACCCATCCCCTGCTGGCGGGAACCCGCCGGGTGACCGATGTTATCCTGGAAAACGATGTATTGCTGAGTTTTCCCTACCACTCCTTTAACGGTATACTTGACCTGCTGCGCGAATCGGCCATGGACCCGAATGTTACTGCCATCAAAATAACGGCCTACCGGCTCGCCACCAATTCCAAAGTCATTAATGCATTGATCAATGCAGTGCGCAACGGCAAACAGGTTACGGTGATGATAGAATTGCGGGCCCGCTTTGAAGAAGAGGCTAACCTTGAATGGAAAGAACGCCTTGAAGAAGAAGGCGTAAAGGTGCTCATTGGAATTCCTAACATGAAAGTACATGCGAAACTCTGCCTGATTAAAAAAAGAGTCAACAACCATACAACGCATTATGGCTTCGTAAGCACGGGCAACCTGAACGAAAAAACAGCCACCTTATACAGCGACCAGTGCCTGCTCACTGCCAACCGGAACATCATGGCCGATGTCAATAAAATATTCCTTTACCTGGAAAAACCCGCCGAAAATGAAAAGCTGCTCAAGACCTGCAAAACCCTTATCACCTGTCCGCACGGCCTCCGCGGTGAACTGCTGCGGATGATTCAGAAAGAAATTAAACTGGCGGAGAAAGGTAAACCGGCTTACATGATTTTAAAGATGAATTCGCTGTCGGACGAGGAACTGATCCAAAAACTCTACGAAGCGGCAAAGGCCGGCGTATCCCTTCACCTGATCGTTCGGGGCATTTGTTGCATGCTGACCGAAAACAAAAAATTCAAGGTGCCGGTACAGGCCATTAGTATCGTGGACGAGTACCTGGAGCACGCCAGGGTCTTTATCTTCGGAAATGGGGGCGATGAGAATGTATTTATTTCTTCGGCCGACTGGATGCTGCGCAATATTGATCACCGGATAGAGGTAACTTGTCCTATTTTTAACAGCGATATCAAAAAAGTGTTGAAAACTATTCTAGGTATACAATTGAATGCTAATGTGAAAGCCAGAATTTTGAACAACGACCTTACCAATGAATATGTGCGGCCAGCAGGCCGGCGCGTGCGCTCACAGGTAGAAATATACAATTACCTGCACAGTGCAGTAAAAGTACCGCCTGCGGATAGTGCAGTACCGGAAATGCCGCCGGTTGTAGGAACAGAACCTGTATTGTGAACATTTAAAAGATTCAAACGAACCCAATTTTGAGACTCGCCGCCATAGACATAGGAAGTAATGCTGCACGTTTACTCATATCTGATGTAGTACGCAACTACGAAGGCAAACCCGACTTCAATAAGCTCAACCTGGTGCGGGTACCGCTTCGCCTTGGATTTGACGTGTTTGAAAAAAAGGAAATTTCCGCAGAAAAAACCAGGATGATCATTGATACTATCAAAGCATACAAATGCCTGATTGATGTGTACAATGTTCAGTATATTAAAGCATGTGCCACATCCGCCATGCGCGATGCCAGCAACGGACCGGCCATCATTGCCGAGGTAAAAGAAGCTACAGGCATCGACATCCGCATCATCAGCGGCGACGAAGAAGCGGCCGTTATTTATGAAAACCATGTAGCTGAAAACCTCGATAAAGAGCATTCCTACCTTTACACAGATGTTGGCGGCGGCAGCACAGAATTAACTTTCTTCAGTCAGAATCAGCTGGTATTTAAACGTTCCTTCAATATAGGTACCATACGACTATTGAAGAACCAGGTGAACGAATCGCACTGGGACGAAATGAAAGACTTTATCCGCGAGAAAATCAAAGGACATAAACAAGTGGTGGCTATTGGCACCGGCGGTAATATCAACAAGGTTTTTTCCCTCTCCAAGAAGAAAGATGGCAAACCACTGGCACTTGACCTGTTGAAAGATTACTATAAAGAATTCAGCAACTTTTCACTGTACGAGCGGATGCGCACGTATAACCTGCGCGAAGATCGGGCAGACGTTATCCTGCCTGCCCTGCAGATCTACATTAATGTTATGCGCTGGGCGGGCATCGAGGAAATATTCGTTCCCAAGATCGGGTTGGCCGACGGCCTGTTGCACACCCTGTACGATGAAGTTAAGCTGAAAGAGACAGCCGTTTAGGCACAAAAAAAATCGCTATGGCGGCAGAAAAAGAAGCCCGGAAAATAACCACGCATACGCTGCAAAAAATGAAGGAAGCGGGTGAAAAAATAAGTATGCTCACCGCCTATGATTTTTCCTTTGCAAAAATTATTGATGCCGCCGGCATAGACATCATCCTGGTGGGTGATTCAGCCAGTAACGTCATGGCGGGCCATGAAACAACCCTGCCCATTACACTGGACCAGATGATCTATCATGCTGCCTCGGTCGTACGCGGTGTGCAGCGTTGCCTGGTAGTAGTGGATTTGCCTTTTGGCACTTACCAGGGCAACTCACGCGAGGCCCTGCATTCCGCGATCCGTATTATGAAAGAAACCGGTGGACACGCAGTAAAACTGGAAGGAGGAGAAGAAGTGCTGGAGTCCGTTAGACGGATTATTTCCGCAGGTGTTCCGGTAATGGGACACTTGGGGCTTACGCCGCAATCGATTTATAAATTCGGAACCTATACCGTTCGCGCACGTGAAGAAGCAGAAGCAGCCAAACTCAAACAAGACGCCCTGCTCCTGCAGGAGGCGGGTTGTTTTGCACTGGTGCTGGAAAAAATTCCCGCCCTGCTTGCAAAAGAAGTGGCAGAGAGCCTCAGCATACCCGTAATTGGTATCGGTGCAGGGCATCATTGCGACGGGCAGGTGCTCGTGATGCACGATATGCTGGGCATCAACACCGAATTCCGGCCGCGGTTTTTGCGCCGCTACCTCGATCTTTTCGGTTCAGTGACCAGCGCGGTACAACAATATATCAGCGATGTAAAGAGCGTTTCGTTTCCGGGCGACCAGGAACAGTACTAGCGGCACCCGTATTATTGAGCAACTACAAATCGCTGGCTGAGTGCATCTGCATCAAGGATGTCATACATTTTCACATCCTGGTATTTAACCTGGATATTTTTATAAAGACTGCTGCAATCAGTAGCAGCGGTAACATTCTCAGTAGTCTTCACTTTTGAATAGAAATGCGTTTTTAAATTTTTCTTTTCTTTCTCCAGTACATTCATCGCATCAGAAAAATTAGCACTCAGATCTCCGTTGTTGGTGCCCTGGGCAAAAACGGCTATGTAGTTGTCGGCTTCGTTGTTTGAACTAACACGCAGTACCTGGCAGGCACAAACTTTAGCAGTAGACTTTTCAAAAAGAGACTTCTCTTTTTTAAGCGTTGCAGTGAAGCTTTTAGAGAAGATGGGCAGAGAAGGATTTTCAGTACCGGCAAACGCCAGGTTAACAGAAAGGATGGCTACAGCAATAAGGGTAAAGAGTTTCATGGTACGATGTTATCAAGTTTACAAAAGGGTTACGGTTTTTGTAGGGCGATTGGAACTTGATATATCGCATTTGAGGCCTTGAACGCAAAAAACCTGCAAATGCAGGTCTTTCAGTAGGATGATGTAAAATTTGCCTCTTTTTTTTTCATCTCATAGTTTTTTACAGGATTTTTTTTGATGCTATTGATCAGTGTTTCGTTTTCAACTATTTAGTGATGGGAAAAAATCTGGAATCGACGTGAAAAAACAAGTTTACCAGGCCGAAAAGTCAAACCTTGACCCCATAAAAAAGGGATAAATACCAGCCGGTAAATATCCCTTCAGACGAAATGCAACCTAAAACCACCCTATGAAAATTATGAAAAAGCTATTGCGTACTAAATGTCCGAAGGAAACGGTTGGGATGTCAGAAAAATCAATTAAAAAAAAATTAAACACCGCGATAATAGGTGGTAAGTGAGGGAAGGGTAAGGGTAAACACGGTACCATTCTTTTCGTCTGACATCACGGAAAGCCGGCCTTTGTGAAGAGACACGATTCGCTGCGACAATGCCAGGCCAAGACCAAAGCCCCTGGTTTCACCTGCAGTACTGCCCCTGTAAAAAGGATGGAAAATGCGGTCTATTTCAGACAAACTTATTACATCGCCATAGTTTTTGAAGCGGATAATAATTTCGTTTGTACTGAACTCGAGATACAGGAAGGCTTGCTTATCATGCGAATATTTGCATGCATTCTCAGTTAGGTTCTTGATCGCACTGTACAACAGATCTGAATTGCCGTAGGTGAGGCAACTCTTATCATCTTCGGGGAACTCCCCGAATTCCAGTTCCACGTTGTATGCCGGATTAATCTTCTTTACATCAGGCACAATCTTAAGCATCAACTCATCTATCCGAACTTCATTCAACTCAATTCCACCACCCTCGTAACCGGTTTTTGCAATCTCGAGCAAACTCTTCGTGAGCTGGCGCATCTGCTCCACATCTTCCTGGATCGAATAGAGTACGGCCTGGTACTCTGAACCGCTTCTGTCTTTATTGAGGGTGACCTGGAGCTGACTACTGATGGAGGTCAAGGGCGTAGACAGTTCATGCGATGCATTTGAAATAAAGCGCTTTTGTATGGATATCGATTCCTGCAAACGGTCAAGCAGGCTGTTAAAAGTGATGGCCAGCCGGGATAACTCGTCTTGTCCCCCGCCCGCGTAAATCCGGTCCGATAAATTATTGATCGAAATATCGTTTACCTCGCGTATCAACCGGTTCAATGGCCGTACCAATTGGGTAGAGAAAAGGTAGCCCACTATAATGGTAATGATTACGCCCGCCAGCAGGGAATACAATAGAAGGCTGGCAAGGTCTTCCACCCTTTTCTTGCCATCTTCGTCTGTCCCCATATAAAACACAACCAGCCGCTGGTCTCTGTACTGGTGATAGATACCGGCTACATCCAGTTCACCTGCCTGCGTAAAGCTGGTTTTGTTATTCCGCACCGCTTCAAGCATTGCTGGTGAAGCTGTAAACGGCCGGGCTCCTGTACCGTAGAACTGGTAGGCCAGCTGGTTGGAACTATCATAAATAAGGATGGCCCTTCTGATCATGAGCACCGTTGAACTGCTGTCTACTTTTTGCAGTATATCTTTCCTGTTATCACCCAATAGCGCCCAGAGGTTTGCCCTGTTATTGGCGCCCGCGAGCAGCCGCTGCCGGAAAATGGCCTCCCTGCTTTGTTCCGTGAAGTAATAAACAAAATAGCTGATAAGAGAAAGTATGCCCATCACCAGGAGGGTAAAGAGCAGTGTTATTTTTAACCGGATGTTCATTATGCGTCCTTCAGAATATAGCCCATGCCCACCTGTGTATGAATGAGCTTTTGGGGAAAGTCTTTATCGAGTTTCTTGCGGAGGAAGGTAACATATACATCGATAACATTCGTCTTCGTGTCGAAGTCGATATCCCAAACGTTGAGTGCTATATCTGCTCTCGACACCACCTTATTTTTGTTCTTGATCAGGTACTCCAGCAACTGAAACTCTTTTGCAGTCAGCGCAATGGTCTTGCCGTCACGGGTCACTTCCTTGCTGTCGAGGTTCATCGTCAAATCGGCAACCCTCAGCATATTGCCCACGGGTACGGTTTGCCGGATACGCTTTAAAAGCGCCCTGATGCGAACCAGCAATTCCTTAAAATCGAAAGGCTTTATTACATAATCATCGGCACCTACGTCGAAGCCTTCAATTTTGTCGTCAAGGGCGTTGAGCGCGGTCAGCATCATAACAGGAATATGCTGGTTCTGGGTCCGGATTTCGCGGCAAAGCTGGTAACCATTCATTCCCGGCAGGTTAATATCCAGGATGGCCAGGTCAAAGGTCTGGGTTTCAAACATTTTTTTGCCACTCAGGCCATCGTACGCTACTTCTACCTCGTATTGATTTTCGGAAAGTCCTTTTT
>JAGWTK010000216.1 GCA_028876035.1 Bacteroidota bacterium | reverse complement strand
GGCGATGCTGATTCCCGCCGGAAGTAATCGATACTATTGTCGAGCCATTCATCGACCCGTATTTCCGACGCATTCATTTCAGAAGCAGGGTTGCTTAAATGCAGGAGGTTTTCAACAATCGATTGCAGGCGACCAGCCTCTGTCAGCGTTGATTCCAGCACGCTCTTGTATTCCAGTTTGTCTCTTTCGCGGCTGAGCACTACTTCAATTTCACCAATAATAGTGGTAAGCGGCGTCATGAGTTCATGCGATGCATTGGCCACAAACATTTTTTGTACGTCGAAGGCATGCTCGAGCCGGTCAAGTAAGAGATTAAAATTGGCCGCAAGGGTGTTCAATTCATCTTTCTTGTCTTCTGCATGCACGCGTAGGTGAAGGTCGTTGGCAGTGATATTATTTACCTGCTGGTTGACGCGCTGTACCGGCCGAAGTGTCTTACCGGCGAACCATTGTCCGAGCAGGAACTGTATAATCAATTGCCCGAGAAAGATGCCGGTCAGTATCCTGAACAGCTGTTGCAGGCGTTCATGTCCTGCCATGTCTTCTGCTGACACCAGCACTACAAAACTTCCCTGGTTATCGTCGTAGCGGATACCTGCTACCTGCCGTTTACTTTCGATATAGAGAAGGCTTTTATCATTGCGTACCTGGTTGATGATGTCGGGAGTCCAGTTATTGTTGGGTGCAGGAATGAAAACGGGACGATTTGTATTGTCGTAGATCCGGATGGTTTCGCCCGGAAGGGACGCGATGAACTGATCGTGGATCTTTTGTAATGCCTCGGTTGAAATTTCATCTGCTTCGAGGTATACTTCAGCCGCTATCCGGGCTCTTTCCTGCAATTCCCGGTAGAAATCTTCCGTACTGCTCCGTTGAAACAGGAAATAAACGGTCACTACTACCAACAGCATCATTCCAGAACTGATTACTGTAAAGTAGAGGGCTAACCGATTGCGTATACTCATGGGTTGGTTGCTTCCTTCAACAAATAGCCAAAGCCGGTAACGGTCATGAGCAGACGCGGTTTTCCGCCTTTCTCCAGTTTGTTGCGCAGGTAATTTACATATACATCTACCACATTGCTGGATGGATCGAATTCATAGCCCCAAACAGCCGATGCAATCTGTGCGCGCGAAACAACACGTCCGGCATTTACCATAAAATAACAAAGCAGGTTGTATTCCCGTGCTGTGAGTGGAATCTCGTTGCCATCGCGCGTTACGGTTCGCAGGTCTTCGTTGACAACGATGCCCGCAAAACTTTTTGTTTTTGTGGATTTGCCGGCTTTTTTGGCGCGGCGTAACAGCGCTTCTGCCCTTGCTACCAGTTCGCGAAAATGAAATGGTTTTACGAGGTAATCATCAGCGCCTGCATTCAATCCTTCCACTTTGTTATCGGTGCTGCCGAGGGCCGTGAGCATCAGTACCGGTGTATCCACCTGGGCCGCACGCATTGCCCTGCATACCTCGAGCCCGTTGATACCCGGCAACATCAGATCCACGATAGCGAGATCGTGCACGTCTTCCATGGCCATTGACAAGCCCGTGTTACCGTCGTACGCGGTAGTGACAGAGTGACCATTTTCACCCAGGCCTTTTTGAATAAAGCCTGCAATCTTTGGTTCGTCTTCAATCAGTAAAATTCGCATGGAACAAACTGCACAGGGCAGGGGCCAAAGCTAGCGCTGATAGCGCAATGGCTAATGTCAATGCTTCTTCTTAACCGGACTTTTACGTTGGTTAAAGATTTGCAAACTACCGGCAGGTCAGTTATTTGAGGCGGGTAAGGTGTATCAATCACCAGTCAATGCCTGCCAGATGATTCCGTATACATTGGTTGCTTGCAGGCCGGATGCTGGCGGGTTAGTTGGGGAAATTAACACAGGTTTGTATTCATCCTTTGTGTTTGTGCGTCCGTGTGAGCCTTTGATAAGTGTTGCATCCAGCGGAATGACGTCCATTGTATAACGCAAGGCTAGCTTTTTTCGAAGTAATTTATAAGCAGCCCTGGGTTTCGACGACATAAACATCTCTACCGGGTCGTATCCTGGTTTTTTGTGTATATCGACCGTGCGCGCATAGTCGGGTGCCATCGCGTCATCTTCCCAAAAATAGTAGGTGAACCAATGGCCTTCGGCTGCCACTACTACAAAGTCGCCCGAACGTTCATGGTTAACGTGGAATTTTTCCTGTTCATGTTTATCCAGCACGGCTTCTACACCCGGTATTGATTGTAATATGCCTCTCACTTTTTCTTTAGAAGTAATATCGTTTACATATACATGTGCTATTTGGTGATCGGCTACAGCAAAGGCTTTAGAGGCGCCCGCGTCCAGCAATTCAAGGCCGCGCTCAACACGAATACCCAACAAATCGTTTGAACGTAACACGCGGTTGAGGTGCACGGGTGTATGTACGGGCTCAATACCGTACTCTGATAAAATGATTATGCGTGCGTTCTTTGCCTGGTAGAATTGTACGAGTTTTTCCGCCAGCGCATCGATGGCTTTTAATTCTGCAGGGATGGTTTGTCCGCTGGGACCAAATTTTTGCAAACAATAATCGAGGTGGGGGAGATAGACAAGGGTTAGTGTTGGGTTATACTTGTCATCTGTGTACATGGAGGCATTGGCAATCCATTCACTGCTTTTGATATTGGCGCCCGGACCCCAAAACTGAAACAGCGGGAAGGTTCCGAACCTCGCCTGCAACTCATCACGCAGAGAGGCCGGGTGCGAATAACAGTCGGGTATTTTGCGCCCGTCTGCCAAATAATTTGGTCGGGGTGTTACACTGTAGTCCGTACCCGAATACATATTATACCACCAGAACATTGTTGAACAGGTAAAGTTGGGATCCAGCTTTTTGGCATTCTCCCAAATCTTATCTCCCTGCACCAGTTTATTGGACTGCTTCCAGAATTTCACTTCACCGTCTTCGCGGTCGTACCACCCATTACCCACAATGCCATTTTCCGCAGGCCATTTGCCTGTCAGGTAAATGGATTGTGAAGTGGTGGTGACCGCTGGCAGTGGGGGTTCGACGACCGACAAATGATTGCCTTTGATGTATCGTTGCAGGAAGGGCGTATGCTCACCTATTACTGATTTCGATAAGCCTACGATATCAATGACAACAGTTTTGTTCATTTGTGTTCTTAACTTGAATCGATTATAATTGGGTCTTCACCCATTCCAGTTCCCGTATGATGGAATCATTCAACGGCAGCCTGAGTGCATCGGGCAATACTTCCCAGGTATAAGTTTCTACTTCGAGGTGCTGCGTAAAGGAGGCAGCTGTCTGCAATGCCAGCACTTCCCTGATATCGGTTTGCGTGGTTTGCAAGGGGTCAATAGAAGCCGTAAAAACGGGTACGTGAAAATGTGCGCGCCATTCCTGCGCGGCCGGGTTTACTGCATCTGCCAATGCTTGCGGAAGATCAGGGTAGCGGAGCAATCCATTGCTCGTTTTCGCCACCACCTGGTGCAGGTAAACCGTTTCATTAAACTGCTGAAATGCCCCGATGACTTCCCCGCGGTTTTCATCCAGTAAGCCCTTTAATGCAGCGCTGATTTGAATTTTTCCTACACGCAGTTGTTTCGAACGCAACTGTGCAATCATTGCCGCATGCGATTCGTAACCCACGGCAAAATGACAAACATCGTAACAGAGGCAGATATGTTCTTTGATGAGTTTTTCCGCATCCGTGGCAGACAATCCGAATTTTTTGGAAAGGGTGATGAGGGCGAGTGGCAACAAGTATTGCTCGTACCATTGAATGTATTCTTCACCGCTTTCGAGCAAGCCATCCGGCTCGGGTTCGATGTCCAGGTGCAGTACAATGCCATCACTGAGCCGGATATGAATTAACACTTCTGCCACACTCATGATATGCGCGGTAGCTGTTCGAATCGCTTGTTCCTTTTCAGCTTCGTTCTTATACCAATGTTTATAGCTTAGCGGGGAGGTAGAGATACCGCCATCCATACCTGCCGGCAACAAATCTTTCAATAATAAAAACAAACGGGTAGTGTACGCAACCCGATCGTTGGTAGTCCAGTCGGGTGCATGCACCATATCCTTCACCATGGTACGATGGAAACCGCCGTAAGGGAAACCGTTCATCGTAAACACATAGGCATCCTGGTCGTATAACCATTGTTTGAATGCTGAAAGATTGTCTTGCTTAACGAGGTCAAGGCTGGCGAGGTGAGACAGGCGAAGTCCAATTCCCATGGGCGCGCCTGGTGATACGGCCGACTTAATGAGCGGGAAATTTTGTCGGAGTGCTGCAAAATGTTCTGGCCATGATTCACCCGCGTGTATATTGGTGCAATAGGTTAGATGGCCAGCATTCGTTTTCATTTGCGATAATGTCTTAGTTGGTTGGATTGAGTTGTTTATCCCCGGCACGGGCAGCGAGTTGTTTGGTCGCCTCCTGCAATTGTACTGTATCGATGGAATGCACTTCTACGCCTTTGCCGATACCGTCGAGCAACATGATGGTAAGTTCTCCACCCAGGTGTTCCCTGAATTCCTGCAGGCCTTTCAGCAGTGGAGCTGTTTCGTTGTCGATGGCCATCAGTGGATGGTAGGTATCGAAACCCAACCGTTCCAGCAAATGCAGGATTCGCTCTGCATCAGTAATGGTAAGCTGGCGTGCAAGCACAGAGTAAAGACTGTCTAGCGCGATGCCCAGCGCCACTGCTTCACCGTGCAGGATATCAAACCGGCTTAATTGTTCGAGTTTGTGGGCGCTCCAATGGCCAAAGTCGAGGGGACGGGAAGACCCACTCTCAAATGGATCTGCGCTGGCAATGTGTTCGAGGTGTAATTGCGCACAGCGACGAACCAGGTAAGCCATTGCTTCCTTGTTACGGTTGGCCAGCGATTCGGCATTTGCGTCGAGCCATTCAAAAAAAGCAGCGTCTTTGATCAGGGCCACTTTTACTGCTTCTGAAATGCCCGATCGCCAGTGTCGGTCGGATAATGTATTTAATAGGGTATCGTCATTGATCACCGCAAAAGGCGGCGCAAATGTGCCCAGGAAATTTTTCTTGCCAAAATAATTGATGCCATTCTTTACGCCTACGCCGGAATCGTTCTGCGATAAAACGGTGCCGGGTATACGAATATGCTTCACACCGCGATGCGCCACCGCAGCGGCATAGCCCACGGTATCCAGCACTGCACCACCACCGACCGCAGCAACAAAGGAATGACGGTCAATTCCATGTTTGTCCACCGCATTCAGTATCTTCCTGAAACTGCTTTCGTCGTTTTTGGCCGATTCCCCGCCGGGGATGCTGATGATCTCGTCCACCAGCAATACGTTTTTATGAACTGCAAAATAACGCCTGATTTTTTCGGGTAAGCCCGGGTTGGCATCCAGTAAACCCTGGTCGAACACAAACAGGATTTTCCGTTGTGCATGAGCGTTAGTGCCGGGGCTTGCCACCACTTGCGCCAACAGGGGATTATCACTGTTAAAAATGGAGGAGCTGAACCAAACACGATAGTTGAAGGGAACAGAGAATGACTGCTGCAGGTATTCCATAATGCCCCGCTAAGTTACGGCAAAACGGGCGCCAAGCCATAGTGAAAGGGGCAGGAGGATGACGATAATCCCTGCCAGTATCCATTCGCCGGAAGCGGCAGCCCAGGCGGCATCCAGCAGGATGATCCCGATGACGCCGGTCTTTACGGCCTTGCCAATATTGGGTCCGCTTGGCGTTTTCATAGCCCGTAGCAGCGGCCGCGCAATCATAAAAAGAAAGCCAATGATAAATACGATCGCCATCAGTACATTTCCTTTGTCCCAGGCGAAACGAATCAGCGCCATGCCTACCAGCAGGTAAAGAATGGCGGCCGTATAAAGTTTCGACTTGCCACCACCGTGCACCTCTCCCTGGCTGATGAGGGTAATGGCGAAAATATAGATCAGCGGAATCACAGCAAGCTGCACCCATTCGTAGAGGGCAAGGGGAACGATGCTGATGCCCACCAGCAGGTTCAAACCACGACAAAGGCCCATCGTGATTGGTCCGAGTATGACATTGTGTTTAGTGAATCGATCATAAAGCAAAACAAAACCTGCAATCATCACGGCGAGGTAGCCCGTGATTCCGTTCACCAGAAATCCGGCAATAATACCTACGATTAGATACCCCAACGCAAGCAGACTTGCTTTGCCGATACTTACCTGGCCTGATGGTATCGGGCGTTCCGGTCGCTCAACGGCATCCAGCGACGCGTCAAATACATCGTTGAACACAATGCCACCTGCATAAAGGGCTGCGGAACAGATGACGGCGAAAACCACCGGCGCCATACCCGATAATTCAACATAATTTTTCGAAAAATAGCCGGCGATAGCGATGCCCGCGAGCGCATCGGCGACCGAGGTAACAATGTTAGCCGGACGAAGTAGTCGGATATAAGGGTTGCGTGTTGCCAAGGGTTAGCTGATGATGATGGAATTTTTATCGATGCGTGGTTGCTGTCCTCCACGCAGTACCGTATTGCCTGCAAATTTCGCAGATTGATCGATAACAGCCGCGCCGCTGAAATCGGCTTCATCGATTTGTCCGCTTTGCGCAAAAGCAGTTATGGCATTGCGGTAGGTGACCAGTTCAATGGCTTCAGCGCTGATTCCTTTGAGCTTCATTAAGGCGGCAGTTTTGGGAACAGCCAGGGGATCGCTGATGCCCCAGTCGGCCGCGGAATTGATC